>DATCFN010000252.1:0-8394 GCA_036509475.1 Rhizomicrobium sp.
GTGCGAAAGACCGCCGCCAGAACCGTCGAAGCTTTGGAAGCCGCCGTAGGCAACGCCCTTCGGACTTTCAAACCAGACGAATGCGCCAACTTCTTCGCTCACGCAGGCTACGACTTGGATTAACGGGAATCTGCTCTAGTCTCTGCTTTTTTTGGGGCTGAAACCGATATTCAACGCATCGAACGCCGTGTCGAGAATTTCCGACATTTCATTCTGCTCGAGTTTGCCGGCGAGCTTCAGCGTCACGGCACCGTGCAGCACCACCCAATAGACGTGCCCGATCAAAGACGGATCGCCTTCAAGCAATCCCGCTTCGATAAGACCCGGAATGTGACGCGTCATCGTCAGGCGCGCGCGATCGGCGGCTTCTGTCAGTTCGGGATATTTGCCGTGCTCCGACTGCGCCAGATCGAACATCAACTTGTAGGTGCCCGGATTTTCCAGTGCGAAGCGGATATAGGCTTCGCCGGTTGAGCTGGCGCGCGATGCCGCGTCGGTGCCTTTGCCATAGGCCGCTTCGAGCGTATGCGCGAATTGCTGGAAGGCGCGCGCGCGCACCGCCGCCAGGATTTCATCCTTGTCGTGGAAATAGCGGTACGGCGTCATGGGGCTGACGCCCAACGCCGCTGCCAACTCGCGCAGCGTGAACCCTTCCTCGCCCTTCTCGGTGAAAATTTTGGCGGCGGCTTCGCAGAGCCGTTCGCGGAAGTCTGCCACTTCGGCGGTCGAAAGCGTGCGCGGCATAAATAAATCCTGTCGCAGGGGTTGAAAACGTGCGTGTCAAACAATATAAATTTACAAGGTACATTATAGCAAGACCGGGAGGGTTCGCCATGAACGCGCCAGTTCGCATCAATCCTTATCTGACGGGCAATTTTGCGCCAGTCCGTAGCGAAGACGATTTTACAGATCTTCCCGTCAAAGGTGAAATCCCCAAGGAACTCGCGGGCAGTTATTATCGCAACGGCCCCAATCCACAGTTCGAGCCGCGTGATTCAAACCATCATTGGTTTGCCGGCGACGGCATGATCCATGGTTTCCACGTCGCGGACGGCAAGGTGTCCTACAAAAACCGGTATGTGCACACGAACAAATACGTTCTCGAAAAAGCGGCCGGGCGGTCGCTGTTCGGCACGTTCGGAAATCCGATGACCTCCGATCCGTCGGTGGTCGGCAAGGACAGCGGTGTCGGCAACACAAACATCGTGTGGCACGGCAATCGTCTGCTCGCGCTGGAAGAAGACCACAATCCGTTCGAGATGGACCCGGTGACATTGGAGTCGCGGGGCTATCGCGATTACACGGGCAAGGCGCTGCGTTTCACGGCGCACCCCAAGATGGATCCCGAAACCGGCGAGATGGTCTATTTCGGCTATTCCGCCGGTGAAGGCTTTTTCTCCGACGATGTCGCGTTCGGCGTCGCCGACAGGACTGGCAAGGTCACGCGCCTCGATATGTTCAAGGCGCCGTTCTGCAGCATGATCCACGATTTCTTCGTGACGAAAAATTACGCGATGTTTCCGGTGCTGCCGCTGACCGGCTCATTGCCGCGCGTGATGAACGGCGGACCGGCGTTCGCCTGGGAGCCTGAGAAGGGCAGCCATGTCGGCGTCATGCGCCGCGATGCCGGGGTCGATACCATCCGCTGGTTCACCACGGACGCCTGCTACATGTTCCACCCGATGAACATGTGGGAGGACGGCGACAAAATTTATGTCGACCTGATGCAGTACGAAACCGCACCACTGTTCCCGAACGCGGACGGGTCACCCGGCAAGCGAGAGGGTGCGCGGCTGGCGCGCTGGACGTTCGACCTTTCGGACAACACCAACACGATCAAGCGCGAATATATCGACGATCTTCCCGGTGAATTCCCGCGGCTGGACGAGCGCCGGGCCGGGCTTTCCTACCGGCACGGCTATTACGCGGCGAATTCGCGCTTCGGCACCGATGTAAAGTTCGACTCCATCGCCCATATTGATCACAGGACGGGCAAGAGGGTGGTTCATACATTCGATGACGGCATGCCCGGCGAACCTGTCTTCGTTCCCCGTTCCGCCAGCGCTGGCGAAGGCGATGGCTGGCTGGTCACGACAGTCTATCGCCCATCCGAGAACCGCAGTGACTTCGTTGTCTTCGATGCCGGGGATGTAGCCAAAGGCCCGGTCGGCGCGGCGCAACTCCCGCGTCGCGTGCCATTCGGCTTTCACGGCAACTGGCGTTCAGCGTAATCAGCAAGGAACAGTTCGATGATGAATTTGCTACGGGCGTTCAAGCCTCTCGCGGGCGATTTTCTGTCCACGATCATCTTCATCGCGATCTATGAGGTGTCGCAGAATATCGTTCTGGCGACGTCGCTTGGCATCGCCACCGGCATCGGCCAATTCCTCTGGCTGAAAAGCCGCAAGCACAACATCGAGTTGATGCAATGGGCGAGTTTGCTGCTCGTTATCGTGCTGGGTAGCGCGACGCTGCTGACAAAAGACCCGCGTTTCGTGATGCTCAAGCCCAGCATCGCCGGCTTCGCCATCGCTTGCGTTATGCTGCAGCGCGGCTGGCAGATGCGTTACCTGCCGCCCATCGCCAAAGAGCATGCGTCCGAGGGGTTTCTCGTCTTTTGGGGCTATGCGTGGTCGGCGCTCTATTTCGCAACGGCGGCGGCGAACCTCTACATCGCGCTCTTCCTTGGAACGAAAGTCTGGGCGGAGTTCAACGCCGTGGTTCTGACCTTCGCGCCGCTCGTTTTGTTCGGCATCCAGTACGCCACCATGCGAATCGTCATCGGCCGGACGGTCCGGGCGAAGATCGCGGCGGGGGCCATGGCCGTGCCGCCCGAATACGCAAAATAAAGCGCCCCGCCTGCGATTTTCCGCGAAGCCGACACAGCTCTGCCAACATCTTCTGTGATCGTCCTGAATTGCCGGAATGAATGACCGGCGGTAATGTCAGGGCGGCGCCGGCTTGCGGCGTTCGGGGGCTACAATGAATCGTCGTTTTGGGTTGATCGGCGCGGCTATCGTCGCCGCGATCGTCGTCGTGCTTGGCACACTCTATTTCGTCGGTGCGAAACACGGCGGATCGTCCGGCGGTGGGTTCTTCAGCCAGGTGGCAAGCGGCGTTTCCGTCGTCACGGGCAGCCAGACACCGGCTGAGATGGCGCAGGCGCCCGAATTTGCCTTCCACCGGCTCGAGATCGATACGAGCCAGGCGCAACCCCAGGCCTGTCTGGTCTTCACCCGCGATCTCGATGTTTCCGGTCACACCCATTACGAAGACTACCTGACGGTCGATCCCTCAACCCGCATCGTCGTGCGCGCGCTGGATGCGCGGCTCTGCATCGCCGGGTTGAACTTCAATGCCACCTATAACGTCACGCTCAAGAAGGGCCTTCCCGACAAGGCTGGTGACAAGCTGGTCGAGGAGGAAACCGTTCCGGTCGAACTTCGCGACAAGCCTTCGCTGGTGCGGTTTGCCGGCGGCATTGTCCTGCCGCGCGACAATGCCGATGGTGTTCCTGTCACCACGGTCAACATCGACCGGCTGAAGCTGAAGATCATCCGCGTTGGCGACCGGCTCCTGTCGCAGATCGAAAGCGGCACGGTCGATCAGACCACGCTTTATTCCTATGACGAGACGACGCTGGAAAACAGCCAGGGTTCGGTCGTCTGGAAAGGCGCGATGGACGTCGCCAACGTCAAGAACGACAGCGTCGTCACGCTCATTCCGATCCGCGATATCCTGAACGGCAAGCCGCCGGGCGCCTATGTGCTGATCGCGCAGGACGCCGCCAAGGCCAAGGCAGACGATAGCAGCAGCGACGACGACACCGGCACAGAACTGGCCGCGCAATGGGTCATCGATTCGGACATCGCCATCACGACCTTCCAGGGAACGAACGGCCTGGCGGTATTCGCGCGTTCCTACGCGACGGCAAAGGCGATGAGCGGCGTGAAGCTCACGCTGGTCGCGCGCAACAACAATATCCTCTCCACGGTCAGCACCGATTCCTCCGGCCGCGCCGATTTCGATGCCGGGCTGTTCAACGGCAAGGGCGGCGACGAGCCCGTGGTCGTCATGGCCTATGGCGCGAACAGCGATTTCAGCTTCCTGGACCTGCGCCGCCCGGCTTTCGATCTTACGGACCGTGGTGTCGGTGGCCGCGACACGCCCGGCCCGGTCGACGCCTACTTATATACCGAGCGCGGCATTTACCGCCCCGGCGAGACGATCAAGGCTGTTGCCATGCTGCGCGATCGCGTCGGCGCGGCAATCACAGCGCCGCTGACCCTCGTCGCTTCGCGGCCCGATGGCGCGGAGTTTGCCCGCACGACGATTGCCGGACAGTCGCTCGCGGCCGGATCGGCCGCATGGTCGCTGCCGTTGCGCAACACCTCGCCGCATGGCCGCTGGCAGATCGCCGCGTTCATCGATCCCAAAGCGGCGGCGGTTGGCCGCGTACAATTCGACGTCGCCGATTTCGTGCCGCAGCGCTTGAAAGTTACGCTAACCGCGGAAGAGAAGGTGTTGCACGCCAACACCGACTTCCATGTGAAGACGGAGAGCCGTTTCCTCTATGGCGCGCCCGCGTCGGGCCTGTCGGGTGAAGGCGAAGCGAAACTGACCACCGATCCGACGCCGTTCCCGGATTTTTCCAAGTATCAGTTTGGCCGTGTGGACGACACGTTCGCGGATGCCGACATCACCGTGACGGTGCCGGACACCGACGCGCAAGGCATCACCGAAGCCACCGGCAGCATCGGCGACATCGCCGACACGACCTTGCCGCTGAAAGCCAAGATCAAGATTTCGATCCACGAACCCGGCGGCCGCACGACGGACAAGTCTGTCGAAATCCCGGTACGCACGCATGACGTCTCCATCGGTATCCTGCCCGACTTCGACGGCGGCTCGGTGAGCGAGAACGCGCGCGCCGGTTTTGAAGTCATCGCCGTGAATGGCGACGGCAAGCGCGTGGCGCTGGACGGCCTCACTTATACATGGGTGCGCGAAGACACGTCCTATCAGTGGTATCAGGACAGTGGCGACTGGAAATACCAGTCCGTCACACGCGACCGGTTGATCACCAGCGGCTCGCTCGCCATCGGCGCGGACAAGGCCGCGAAGCTGGCGCAGGCGATGCCATGGGGCTCTTATCGCCTCACCATCACGGATCCGAAATCCGGCGCGGCCAGTTCCTATCGCTTCTATTCCGGCTGGGCCGCGAGCGAGACGGGCGACCGTCCCGACCGCATACCGGTCGCCGCCGACAAGCCCGGCTATGTGCCGGGCCAGGTCGCGCATGTCACCATCAAGCCCGGCGCGGACGGGCAGGCGCTCGTCGTCGTTGCCGGCGACAAAGTGTTCTCGTCCAAGCTCATCAACGCGCCGGCCAGCGGCGCCAGCATCGACATTCCGGTGTCGGCGGATTGGGGCGCGGGCGCTTACGTCCTCGTCACCGACTATCGTGCGCTGAACGATGCGACGGGACGCGAACCCGTGCGGTCCATCGGCGTGGCGTGGCTGGGGGTGGACAATTCCGCACGCACGCTCGTCACAACCATCGGCGGCCCGCAGAAGATAACACCGCGCCAGCATCTGAACATTCCGGTGACGATCAAAGGCGTGGCGGATGGTGAAGACGCCTATGTCACGCTGGCCGCGGTGGATGAAGGCATCCTGCAACTCACCGAATTCCAATCGCCCGATCCGGTTCTGTACTACTTCGGCAAGCGCAAACTCGGCGTCGGCATGCACGACGATTACGGACGGCTGATCAAAGCAGAGAAAGGCCCCGTCGGCTCGCTGCGCGAAGGCGGCGATAGCTTTGGCGGACGGCCGCTTGCCGTCGTGCCCACGAAAACCGTGGCGCTGTTCTCCGGCCTTGTGAAAGTCGGACCCGGCGGCATCACGCAGATCGGCGTCGATGTTCCAGACTTCAACGGCGAATTGCGGCTGATGGCGGTGGCCTGGACCAAGGACAAGGTGGGTCACGCGGACCGGCCGATGACGGTGCGCGATCCTGTCGTGGCCGATGTCGTGCTGCCGCGCTTTCTGGCCCCCGGCGACAAGTCGCAAGCCGCGCTGAACCTGAATAACGTCGAAGGCCCGAACGGCAATTACATCGCGACGGTCACGACCAGCGGCCCTGTCGGTGTCGCCGGAAACGCGCGCCAGACAGTCATCACCCATCTGCTCAATCGCGGCCAGCGCGCGCTCATTCCTGTCGAACTCGACGGAACGGGTCTGGGCATCGCGAACATCACGCTGAAGCTTACCGGTCCCGGTGGGTTCCATGTGCAGCGTTCGTGGCCGATAGAGGTGCGCGCACCGCAACTCGACATCGCGCGCGACGACATCCAGGTGTTGCCCGCAGGCAAGACCTTCGCCGCGAACCAGACGCTGGTGTCCGACATCGTGCCAAGCACGCTGGTCACGTCGATCAACGTGTCGTCCAGTCACGGCTACAACGACGTGCCGGGGCTGCTGCGTTGGCTCGACAAATATCCCTATGGCTGCATCGAACAGACGACGAGCCGCGCCATGCCGCTGCTTTACTTCAATGATCTGGCCAGCCTTGCGGGATTGCCGACCGATCAGGCGCTGCATCAGCGCATCCAGGACGCCGTCGATGTCGTGCTCGACATGCAGAACTATGCCGGCAATTTCGGCATGTGGGGTCCGGGCAGCGACGCCGATCCGTGGATCAGCGTCTTCGCGCTCGACTTCCTCAATCAGGCGAAGCTGAAGGGCTATGTCGTGCCGAACGAGTCGCTGAAGCGCGGCACGGGTTGGCTGAAGACGACGTCCACGTCGGACTCGTTTGATGACGCGACGCGCGCCTATGCCTTCTATGTGCTGGCGAAATCTGGACAGGTGAATCTGTCGGATCTGCGCTACTTCAGCGACACGCGCGGTTCCGAATGGAACAACGCGATCGCGGCGGCGCTGACGGGTGCGGCGGCGGCACAGGCGGGCGATCGTTCGCGCGCCAACTACGCCTTCGGCCGCGCCAAGACGATTTTGATGGCCGCCAGTCCGCTGACCTATTCGACCGACGATTACGGCTCCTTCGTGCGCGATCTGGCGGGCACGACGGCGTTGGCAACGGAAGGCGGCGATGCGGAGCTGGTGCCCGCGTTGATGAAGCTGACCGACAGCGTCGACATGCGCCTCAACGCGACGACCACGCAGGAAAAAGCGTGGATGTTGCGCGCGGCCTATGAACTGTCCAAGGAGCGCACGGCTCTGAACATCGTGGTCAACGGGCAGCCGCAAACGCCGCGGGCCGGCGCGGTGCGCCTGTCGCCGAGCCTCGCGCAACTGACGCGCGGAATCGCGATCCTCAATCGCGGCGACGCGCCGGTATGGCGCACCGTGTCGGTGCAGGGCACGCCGTCGGTTCCGCTTCCCGCGCTGGCCAGTGGCCTCACCGTCAAGAAGACGGTGTGGACGATGGCGGGCCAGCCGGCGGATCTGAGCGCGATGAAACAGAACGATCGCGTGGTGATCGTGCTGGAAGGCCAGATGGCGAACAATTTCTATCGCCACATGGGTGCGATCGACCTGCTGCCTGCCGGGCTTGAGATTGAAAGCGCGGTCGCCGGCGACGATGCCAAGGCCTATCCGTGGCTCGACAAGCTGAACGACGTGACGATGGAAGATGCGCGCGACGACAAGTTCGTGGCCGCCTTTGACATCGGCTCGCAGTATCAGGAGAAGCCCGATCCGAAGAAGCCGGTCCCGCCGCCGCCGACCTATCGCATCGCCTATATCGCGCGCGCGGTGACGGAGGGCACGTTCGCGATGCCCGCCGGCGACGTGGCCGACATGTACGCGCCAGCCGTTCACGCGCGCACGACGCTGGGAACAGTGACGATCGGCGCGGAGAAGTGAGGTTTTTCAGGCGTGATTTTGATGGCAGATCGCAGTAGAATGACGCCATGAGCAACCGGGGTCCCGATGCGGTCGTCGCGTACGACGAAAAAGAACGAGCCGCATTTGAAGCGGCCGTCCGCGAGGGTCTCGCCGATTCGGCAGCTGGCCGGATGACGCCTTACGAGAAGGTCAGGCGCTGGCTATTGTCGTGGGGTAGTGAAAGCGAATTGCCGCCGCCATCATGAGCGTGCAATTCATGGCGCGCGCTTTGCGAGACATTGTGCAGATTCGCGAATTTATTGGACGAGACAATCTTCGCGCCGCGTCGCGTATGGCGGTTGAACTGGTCGCCGCTTGTGACCGGTTGGAGATGTTTCCCGAACGCGGACGCTTGGGCTTGGTGGAAGGCACGCGAGAACCGACAACTGTTTGGCCTTATGTAATCGTCTACAAGGTCAGAGACTTCGACGTGGAAATTCTGAGTATCTGGCACGGAAGGCAGCATCGCTGACATCCGAT
>DATCFN010000253.1:0-3477 GCA_036509475.1 Rhizomicrobium sp.
GGGATTTGTCTGCCCGGTCTGCCGATCAGGGGTCGGACTTTCGGCTTTGGCTCCGCGTCGCATTGGGCGCGCCGCAAAACATCGCGCGCGAGGTTGGCACAGCTTGCCGAAAATGGATCGTCGCGGCGCAAAATGCTGGCACGGTCAGGCCACAGCGCTGTGGAATGCGGCGTCGGCACAAAGACAGCACCACGGCGCGCCAGATCGAGTGCCCAGAAAATCTCCGGCGGGATGGCCGCGATCTCATCGCAGAATGGCGGCGCGCGAAAGCCGGGATGAAATTCGCGCGTGACACAACGCCCGCCGGGATGCTCGGCACGCTCGAGGACTATTGTTTTGAGACCGGATTTGGCAAGCGTCGCCGCCGCGGCCAAACCGTCCGCGCCAGCGCCGATAATGGCCGCGTCGTAGCGCAATTCGTCCCCGTTCTTGCCGATTCCGCGCGTGCCAGAATGCAGGGCGAACGGTTAACCGGCGCTAAGGATTAAATGGGACAGATTAGGCGTGATGACAAAGGGCGGAAACAGCTTGTCGAAGCCATTTCCGCCCTTGGTTAATTCTCGCCAACGCGATGCTTAGACAACGCCGCGTTTGTGCTCGCCGACCACGATGCGGCCGGGATTAAAGGCGCGCTTGAACACTTCCATGGCCTTGCGGGGCTCCGCGTCGCCGCACATGAACACGTCGAACGCCGCATAGCCTTTTTCCGGCCAGGTGTGGACGCTGATATGGCTCTCGGCCAGCACTGCCACGCCGGAGACGCCGCCGCCATCCGAGAAGGTGTGCAGGTGAATGTGGAGCAAGGTCGCGCCCGCTTCCTTCACCGCGTCGATGAGAGCCTGTTCAATACGGTCGCGGTCGCCCAAGCCTTCGGCATCCCACAGATCGATGATCAGATGGCTGCCGGCGAAGGTCACGCCGTTGCGCGTAATGAAGTGGTCTTTGTGTTCTTCGGGCTGGTTGTCGTTCCTGGGCGGAACGGCCACGGGAGCCGGGCGAACATTGGTACGGACGCGAGGAGATCTCGCCACTTTGTTTGCAGAAACCAGTTGCAGTCGAGCCATTTCAAGCACCTACCCGTCTTGGAGTTGACACCTGCGCCTTGGCCTTACGACTTCCGGACGCGCCTAGAATAAGAAAGCGGCGGACGGAAGGCCGTCGCGCCGCTTTGTCCCGTCGCCGGAACGAGACGGAATATAGGGACATCGCTCCGGCATGCAAGAATTTTTGTCCCCTCGGCCTCATTTTTTTTTCCTCGGCGTTGCGCATGTGCCGCGCTCGCCCTGTCACATTCTCTCGCCATGCTCATCGGCGCGCGTTTCGATTCCGCGCGCTTGCCAGCTAGGCGTCGCAGCCCTAAAACGCGCGCCTTCCGAATAGGTTTTGTCTTCAGAGGAACAGACCGATGGCCGCCAGCAGCTTCAAAGAGCGTCTCCACAAGGGTTACGCGCAGGTTATGGAACTCTCCGGCAAGCCGCTTGTGGATGAAAAGAGCCGTTATCAGCGCATCAAAATCTTCGACACGCCCAACAACGGCCGCGTGATGACGCTCGACGACATCGTCCAGATCACGACGCGCGACGAGAGCGCCTATGCCGAAATGCTGACACATTTGCCGCTGCTGGAGCACGGCAAAGCCACGCGCGTGATGATCGTGGGCGGCGGAGACCTCTCCATCGCCGACGAGGCGCTGAAGCACAAAGGCGTCAAAGAGGTCGTTCTTGTGGATATCGACGGTCGGGTGATCGAGCTGTGCAAGGAGCATTTTGGCGAGATCAACGCCAAGGCGTTCAGGGACAAGCGCCTCAAGCTCGAAGTCGCCGACGCCTTCGAATATCTGGGCCGCAAGGAGAGCCAGGAGCGATTCGACCTTATTATAGCCGACAGGCCCGATCCCGTCGGTCCCGGCAAGGCGCTGTTCGGCGAAACCTTCTACGACCGCGTCCGGAACGCCCTGAAGCCCGGCGGCTTCGCCACCTTCCAGACCGGCGTGCCGTTCTATCAGCCATGGGAGATCACCGAGGCGCTCAACGAGCTTGCCGAATTTTTCCCCCAGTCCGGCCTCTACCTGACCGTGGTGCCGACTTACATCGGTGGTTTCATGGCGCTGTCCTGGGCCGGCAAAGGCAAGAGTGCAAAGCTCGGCACGCCTGCGGGCATCAAGAAGGCGGCGGCGGCGTTCAAGAAAGCCAAGCTGAAGACGGACTATTACAACCCCGCGACCCATGCCGCCTGCTTCGCACTTCCGGAGTGGATCGCGCGTCTGGTGCCCTAGCCTGCCCGGCCGATCTTGTCCTGAAAGACGGCAGCGGCGCGCGCCTGCTGATCGCGGAGCTTTGCTTCGAGACGGTCGAAGTCCGCTTCACCGCCGGCCCGCGCAAGCAGTGTCTTGAGGCCGGGCGTCGCCGCGGCAGCGTCGAACGCGCCATCCACGGCGATTCGCAAAACCTGCGTCAGGGCGAGTTCCAGCGTATAGGCCGCGATCAGCGTGTCGGCGTCGCCGGCGCTCAAAACACCTTCGTCGCGCAACGCGCCCAGCGCGGAGATGGTGTTGCTGTTGGAAATCTGACGTCCGGCTTCAACAAGCTGAAGCGTCTGGGCGACAAATTCGATGTCCACCAGGCCGCCGCTTGCGAATTTCAGGTCCCAGAAGCTGCGGCCCGGAAATTGCGCGGCCAGCTTCTCGCGCATGTCGGCGGCGTCGCGGACGATCCTGCTTGTCTCCGCGGTTGCGGTGAGCGTGGCGCGGATCACGTCGGCGACCCGGACGCCGAGAGCGGCCGAACCGGCCGTCACGCGCGCACGGGTCAGCGCCATTCTTTCCCAGGTCCAGGACTCCGTCGCGTGATAGCGCGTAAACGATTCCAGGCTCACCGCCACAGGCCCTTTATTGCCCGTCGGACGAAGCCGCATGTCCACTTCATAGAGCGTGCCTTCGGCGGTCGGAACAGTGAGCGCCGCAATCAGGCGCTGGGCCAACCGCGCGTAATAGACACTCGCAGGAAGCGCTTTCGCGCCGTCGGACGCGGCATCGTCAGGAGCGTCGTACACGAAGATCAGATCGAGATCCGACGCGGCCGTCATCTCGCGCCCGCCGAGCTTGCCCATGGCGATAACCGCGAACGCGCCATCCGGCACACGGCCAACACTCGGCGCGAGTTCGTCTTCCGTGGCGCGCAACAGTCCGGCGATTGTGCACTCCGCGATCGCCGCGAAGGCTGGCCCCGCCAGTTCGGGGTTCAAGGTCCCTTCGATGATCTGCACGCCGCCACGAAAAATCTGCTCCTTGGCAAAGCGCCGCGCTGCGTCGAGCACGCCTTCATAGTCCCGCGCACCCTTGATCTGGGCGCCGAGAAGCTCGTCGAGTTGGCCACGCGAGGGCAATGACCCAAGGAAGCCCGGGTCCAGAATCACGTCCAACACCCCCGGCGAGCGCGCCAGATAGCTCGCAAGGTTGGGCGCCGAGCCGCAAATATC
>DATCFN010000254.1:0-4184 GCA_036509475.1 Rhizomicrobium sp.
TTCCGCAGGCGCGTATGCCGGATTCCACGACGCATCCGCGCCGCGTTTCGCGCCGAGCTTGCTGACCATCACCAAACCCTTCGGATAAGGATGCAGCGCCTCGCGGATCAGCTTGTTCACGACGTGGGGGCCGTAGAAATCGCTGGTGTCGATGTGATCGATGCCAGCGGCAATCGCATCGCGCAGCACCTGAACCGCCGCGCCGTGATCTTTCGGCGGACCGAACACGCCGGGTCCGGCGAGTTGCATCGCGCCATAGCCCATGCGCTGGACGGTCAGGTTGGTTCCGGGGAAGGTGAAGGCGCCGCCAAGGGCGGCTTTCGTCTGAGCCATGGTAATGCTCTCTTTCTGCGGCGTCGCGCTTTGCCGATTCCGGCGTTAGGGCATACTGCCGTCGTTGCTGCTATAAGATCACTCTAACACGAATACTCTCGCGAGAGCAATATGTCCTCGATCCGCCTTTTCATCCTGTCGTCCTTCGACGAGTTCGGCCCGATGCACGGTCATCTGCTGCGCTCGCTCGCGGAGAAGATGCGGGTTCCGCTGTGGACGGACATCTCCGTCGGCGCGGTCTATGGCGCGATGAAGCGGCTGGCGGCGGAAGGCTTGCTGGAAGAGCAGGGCCGCGAGCGCGCGGGCAATCGCCCCACGCGGCAGATCTACGAGATCACCGACGAAGGCCGCCGCGCGCTGGAGACGTTGCGCCGCGACGGCTTGAGCGAAGTCTGGTTCAAGCCCGATCCGTTCGATCTGGCGCTCACGCGCATGACCGCGAAGATGCAGAAGAACTTTCCGGCGATCGTGTCGGAACGCTTGAAGAAGGTGCGGGCGCAGTTGGCGTTGAGCCGCGAAATCTTCGATAACCTGCCGCCGAATATCGGCCTCGCCAAGCAATGGGCCCTCAAGCACACACGCTACCGGCTCGAAGCCGAGGTCACCTACCTGACCGACCTGCTGAAAGCCGCCCCCGCGCTCGCCGGCGAGAAGCGAAAACATTGAACACCGCCTGTCATCCCCGGCGAGCGTGAACGAAGTTCGCGTGAGGGAAGGGGACCCAGGCGGTTCGATTTGGAGACTCTCTGATATAAGAAGTGCAGACTCGCGGCGCCGTTCCCGTCGCACCACCTGGGTCCCCTTCCCCTCGCTACGCTCGGCCGGGGATGACAATTTTGGTTTGGATAGATGACCGCGATCAAATCTTCTGTTTCACCCACCTCCGCCGCGTTCAAGGCCAATGCCGAGGCGATGGCCGCGCTTGTTGCGGACCTCAAATCCAAGATGGCGACCGCGGCCCTCGGCGGCGATGAGCGGTCGCGCAAGCGGCATACGGATCGCGGCAAGCTGCTGCCGCGCGCGAGAGTTGAGAACCTGCTCGATCCGGGTTCGCCGTTTCTCGAACTATCGCCGCTCGCCGCGAACGGCATGTATGACGGCGACATTCACGCGGCGGGCATGATCACCGGCATCGGCCGCGTGTCGGGCCGCGAGTGTGTGATCGTGTGTAACGACGCCACCATCAAGGGCGGCACCTATTATCCGATGACGGTGAAGAAGCATTTGCGCGCGCAGGAGATCGCGCAGCAGAACCGGCTGCCGTGCATCTATCTGGTCGACTCCGGCGGCGCGAACCTGCCGAACCAGGCGGAGATTTTCCCCGACCGCGAACATTTCGGCCGCATCTTCTTCAATCAGGCGAACATGAGCGCCGCGGGCATTCCACAAATCGCGAGCGTGATGGGCTCCTGCACCGCGGGCGGCGCTTACGTTCCGGCGATGAGCGACGAGACGATCATCGTCAAAGGGCAGGGCACCATCTTCCTCGCCGGGCCGCCGCTGGTGAAGGCCGCGACCGGCGAAGTGGTGAGCGCCGAAGAACTGGGCGGCGCGGATGTCCACGCCAGGATCAGCGGCGTCGCCGATCATCTCGCCAATGACGACACCCACGCGCTCGCCATCGCGCGGCGCATCGTTTCGCATCTGAATGTGGAGAAGCATCCGAACATTCCGCTCAGCGCCCCGCGCGCGCCCGCTTACGACACGGCTGAACTGAACGGCATCGTGCCGCCCTCGCTGATGACGCAATACGATGTGCGCGAAGTGATCGCGCGGCTGGTGGACGGATCGGAACTGGACGAGTTCAAGAAAACTTACGGCACCACGCTCGTCACCGGTTTCGCGCATATCAGCGGGATGCCCGTCGGTATCATCGCCAACAACGGCATATTGTTCAGCGAGAGCGCGCTGAAGGGCGCGCATTTCATCGAGCTGTGCTGCCAGCGCAAAATTCCGCTGCTGTTCCTGCAGAACATTTCCGGCTTCATGGTCGGCAAGAAATACGAGCAGGGCGGCATCGCCAAGGACGGCGCCAAGCTGGTGACGGCGGTGGCCTGCGCGAACGTGCCCAAGATCACGCTCATCATCGGCGGCTCATACGGCGCGGGCAATTACGGCATGTGCGGCCGCGCTTACTCGCCGCGCTTCCTGTTCACCTGGCCGAACACGCGCATCAGCGTGATGGGCGGTGAACAGGCCGCGAGCGTGTTGGCCACGGTGAACCGCGACGCCGACAAATGGACCCCCGAACAAGCCGAAGCCTTCAAAGCCCCGATCCGCGCCAAATACGAAGAAGAAGGCAACCCCTACTACGCGACGGCCCGCCTATGGGACGACGGCATCATCGCGCCGAGCGACACACGGCGCGTGCTGTCACTGGCGCTGAGCGCATGCCTCAACGCACCGGTGGGTGAGACGAAGTTCGGCGTGTTTAGGATGTAGCGCAACCTCTTGGTAAGGGGTTGCGCTTTTACCCACTTGTCATCCCCGGCGAGCCGCGTAGCGGCGAGGGAAGGGGACCCAGGTAGTTGGACTGTCGCGATCCCTCCACGAATTTTTCCATTGCACCACCTGGGTCCCCTTCCCCTCATTTCGCTTCGCTCCATTCGGCCGGGGATGACAAATGTGGTAGCGTATAGAGATGCGCGACCACCTCTACTTCGTTTACATCCTCGCGAGCCGCCGCAACGGCACGTTCTACGTCGGCGTAACGAACGACGTGATGCGCCGCACATACCAGCATAAGAACGATCTGATCGCCGGTTTCACAAAGAAATATGGCGTCCACATTCTCGTCTGGTTTGAAATGCATGGCGACATCAACACAGCCATCGCACGCGAGAAGCGCCTCAAGCGCTGGAACCGCGCATGGAAAATCAAACTGATCGAGGAAAACAATTCCGGCTGGAACGATCTCTACGACCGAATGATGGGAGAGATCGCGCTGCCGGACTTACCTGGGTCCCCTTCCCCTCGCGAAGCGGAAGCTTCGCTCAGCCGGGGATGACAACTTTGCTGAACGATCTGGTTCTGAAGCTGTTTAAGCGTGTCGCCATTTTGATGGCAGCTGTAGGTATTTTGTTGGCTGTTGCCATCGCAATGATTTACTCCGATGGGAATCCTATTTTGTGGAAGGCGCTACCTTCTGTCGTGCTTGGCTTCACGGCATTTGGAATAGGAATCGACAATTTCAAAGCGTCCCGTCGGCGGAGGATACTTTGGGCGCTTGCGGTCGGTGTGACTTTTTCGCTCGTCGGCATCCTCATCGAAATGGTCGGGCAATCCACATCATTCTCGATTTTGGATTTTTTGAAGTACTTTGTCAGCTTCGCGTTTCTAGCATTCCTTCCCGAAGAATTTGTCAGTCGGCGATAATCGAAATTATTAAAATAAGCCCTCGCTTGTCATCCCCGGTTGAGCGACTGTAGGGAGCGAAGGGAAGGGGACCCAGGTGGTCAGGCTTGCATTATCTCTCCGCAGAATCTTTCTGGACTTACCACCTGGGTCCCCTTCCCCTCGCTGCGCTCGGCCGGGGATGACAAGTGTGTGATAGTTTGGCCCTGAGATTCTTCTGCCGGGGGGCTGAACCATGGAAGTACACGCGCCGGAGCATGGCATTCATAGCTGGCGGGATTTTCTTGTCCACATGGGCACGGTCTTCGTCGGCCTTCTGCTCGCGCTGGCGCTGGAGCAGACCGTTGTAGCCATTCACGAAGCGCATGAGCGTGCCGAGTTGCGCGCGGCGCTGGATGGCGACAGCCGCCAGGCGCTACTGGATTCCAGGCGCAGCGAGATCAACGCAGAAGAACAGATTGCCTGGGCGGTCAACCGGGCCGGGCAGGTGCGCGCGG
>DATCFN010000255.1:0-5962 GCA_036509475.1 Rhizomicrobium sp.
ACATCTTCTTCAGCTTGAATTCCTCGACGCGTGCTTCGTCGGGCGTGATGGTGGCGCATTTCACGCCGACGCCGTGCTTCTGGATCGCATGGGCGGCATCGACCGTGACCTTGTCGTCGGTGGCGTCGCGATGCTCCATGCCGAGGTCGTAATATTCCAGCTTTACGTCCAGATAAGGCAGGATCAGCTTGTCGCGGATGAGGTGCCAGATGATGCGGGTCATCTCGTCGCCGTCGAGTTCGACGACCGGATTGGCAACCTTGATCTTGTCCATGAAAGTCCTCGGAAATGGGGCCGTGGCGGGGTATAGCGGCGCGGCAAACCGAGGTCAAAGCGGCCCATGAACGCGCCTTCCATCATCCTGTCCCATCCGCAGCTTGGCGAGAATATCGGCGCTGCGGCGCGGGCGATGGCGAATTTCGGGCTGGGCGACCTGCGCCTTGTGAACCCGCGCGACGGCTGGCCGAACGAGAAGGCGACGGCGATGGCGGTGGGCGCATCCACCATCACCGACAACGCCTATCTGTTCGGCTCGCTGAAAGAGGCCATCGGCGATCTGCAACTGGTTTTGGCGACAACGGCGCGCGGTCGTGGTTTCGCCAAGCCGGTCCTGACGCCGCAGGAAGGCGCGAAACGGTTGCGCGAGGCCATCGCGCGTGGCGAGAAGACCGGTATCCTCTTCGGCAATGAGCGCACCGGGCTGGAGAACGACGAAGTCTCTTTCGCCAATGCCGTCATCATCATTCCGACATCGCCCGATTTTTCGTCGATCAATCTGGGGCAGGCGGTCCTGCTCGCCGCCTATGAATGGTTCAAGTCCGGCGACGAAACCCCGGCGCTGAAACTCGAACATGGCCCGCTCGCAAAGCCGGCAACGCGCGAGGAGATGTTCCAGCTTTTCGATCATCTGGAAGGCGAGTTGCTCGCCAACGGGTTTCTTTTTCCACCCGCCAAGGCGCACGGCATGATCCGCAACATCCGCGCCATGCTGACCCGCGCCGATTATACCGATCAGGAAGTGCGCACCTTGCGCGGCATCATCGTGGCGCTGTCGGAGGGCAAACACCGCAAGCGCGGCCCTTCCGAGTAAAGGACACTTGACACACCTCTCGTGGCGCCCTAGGTAAAGGACGCTTTACAGGAGAATGCCATGACTCCCATCGCCGCAGCGCCGGTTAAATATGCCGGACGCAGCTACATTGCCGAATGTGCCCTCGTAATGGGGCTTTACGTCGCCGCCGTGTGGGTGCGGCCATGGCTGATCGCGCATGCGGCCAATCACGATCTGGCGCTGGCCGCGATGGTCGCGCCCGCCGTTCCGATCTGGCTGATGCTCGGCGTGGTCTGGCGCTATTACCGGCGCATCGACGAGTACGAGCAGAAGAAACTTCTGGAGACGTTGGCAATAGCCTTTGGCATTGGCTCCTGCTTGATCGTCACATATTCCTTTCTCGCCGATGCGGGCCTGCCGCAGCTTGCGATCACCTGGGCGTGGCCGACCTTGGCGGTGAGTTGGGGACTTACGACCGCGATCCGTTCGCTGGCGGATCGAACATGAAGAACTCGCTCCCCGATTTGCGCGGGCAGCGTGGCATGACGCAGGGTGATCTCGCCGACGCGCTCAACGTCTCGCGCCAAACCGTCAACGCTTTGGAAACCGGGCGTTACGATCCCAGCCTGCCGCTGGCCTTCGCCATCGCCAAACTGTTCAAATGCAAAATCGAGGATATTTTCTCGCCGAAGTGAGATTACGTTTTCGAGGGCATCGCAGACAGCAGGATCGAAAGCTGAATTTCGTCGCCGTCCTCGCAGGATTGCCCTGCTTCATCGCCCAGCTCGTTCAGAAGCTTGTTGAGGCGCGCCATTTTTTTCCCGTCCGCTCGCAAGACATAGTATCGCACCATCGCGTTGCGCTGTTCGCCCTCGAATTTTGGGCTTCCCTTCGCAACTGCCGCCGAGAATGCGCGTGCACCCGCTTCCGCGACACGCAATGCGGCGCGGGCATACGTCCGCCTGCCGTTCGCCGTCTTGATGGCGTCCGCCGAGGAAAGATGATTTGCGACCGTCGCGTAAACCGATTCCGGGCGCCTGGCGCCCTTACGTTCCGCCACAACGCGCAACACCCCAATTTCCTCCAACTGCTTGAGGTGGTGGTAAAGCGACGTTACCGGCCGTCCCATGCGATGTGCGAGTTCGCGCGCCGTGGCTTCCTTGTCGACATCCAGCCGCTGAACGATCGCCAGCCTTATTGGTGAGGTCAGACTTTCAAGTTGAGTCTGTGTCAGAAGATGTTTTTTTGGCATGTGCGGTTGCGGACTCCTATAATTCAATATATTCCACTATTTTGAATAATTAAACAGAGGCTATGTATGAGGTACGGATTGTGGGTCGGGGTCTTGGCTCTCATATTTGTCGCCGGCCTGACGGGCGGCGCATCGGCGATGTCCGACCGGCCGCCAATGGAAACTGTTGAAAAGATCGATGGCGACATAAACGCCATTCTTCATCGGTTTGGAGTGCCGGGCGCCACGGTCATGGTGCTGGTGAACGGAAAAACTTCTTTTGTCGCGGCCTTCGGGTCGCGGGACGTGCAACGCCGCCTTCCGGTGCGGCCGGACAGTTTTTTCGAAATCGGCTCGATCACCAAGCAGTTCACGGCCGCGAGCATCCTGCAGTTGCAGGAGGCCGGGAAGCTCAAGATCGACGATCCAGTCTCCAACTATCTGCCGGATGCGCCGCACGCCAGGGAGATCACCTTGCGCCAGCTGCTCTCCCACACCAGCGGGTTGCATGATTATTTCGACGCGCCGCAAATCGATCAGCTCGCGTCGAGACCGATCTCATATGCGGATCTCATCGCGCGCATCGCGTCTCTGCCGCTGGATTTCCCGCCCGGCAGCCAATGGCACTATTCGAACACCGGCTATCAAATGCTGGGGAAGATCATCGAAAAGGTCTCGGGCGAAACGTATAAAGCTTATCTACAGCACCACATTCTCGATCCGCTGCATATGACGGATACCTACACGACCGCGGAGGAAGCCCGTTTGCCGAACATGGCGATCGGCTACCGCCATGTGAGCGACAGGCTGGAACGCGCGCCGATGATTCACGCGGACTGGGGCGGTGCCGCCGGATTTCTCATCTCGACACAGAACGATCTGGCGAAATGGGATGCAGCGTTGCGCGGCGGCAAGGTCGTCTCACTGGCGGACTATCGCCAGATGGCCACGGCGGTCATGACGACAAAAAACGGAAGCGCCGATTATGGACTGGGGCTCTTCGTGGATTCGCGCTATGGCCAGCCCCGCATCGGCCACACCGGCGGCAGCAACGGCTTTACCACCGCGGACGAATATTTCCCGAAGCAGGATGTTCGCATCATCGCCTTCACAAATCTGGGCGACGCGACACCGGAAGCCGGCGAGACTCTGACGAATATAATATTCGCCGATCTCTATCCGGCCATAGCCGCCACAGCGCAGCAGCCCGCAGCGGGTGAAAACGCCGCGATCACGCAAACTGTGCGCGCCGCGTTTGGGGAATTGCAGGTGGGAAAGAGCTATACGCGGTTCAGCGCTCATCTGAAGGGAAAACTTACGGGCGGTTCGGGCGCCAGTTTCGTTACCGGCCTTGGTCCTTATGGTCCATCGACAGCCGCGATTTTCAAGGGTGTGCACCGCGACGCGGGCGATGTTTGGTACGATTACGCGCTCCAATTCGGGCCGGGTGTGTTGATACCTTTTGCTGTGCGGATCGATGCCGATGGTGCGGTTTCGGGCCTATCGGTCGGATAGCCGGTTCCGACTCGCATTTCCCGTTTCGCCGCCCTATATCTGCGCCCGGAAGTCGGTGGGCGCGTCGCTCGCTAACCTGGTCAGGCCGGGAACGGAGCAGCCATACCGAATCCGTCGCGGGTCGCCGGCTTCCACCTTCTCCACAACAAACGCCGGAATTTGCGCGCAACCCGCGCCGGCCTTGCTATAGTTCGCCATGGACGAAAACGAAGGTACATCGCTGGATTTGGGGCCGGGTCTTGGCCTTGATACGCCGCCGCAAAAAGGCGAGGCCTATCGCGTATTGGCGCGCAAGTACCGCCCCTCCGATTTCACCGGATTGATCGGGCAGGAGGCGCTGGTGCGCACCCTGTCCAACGCTTTCGCCACCGGCCGCATCGCCCACGCCTTCATGCTTACCGGCGTGCGCGGCGTCGGCAAAACGACCACCGCGCGCATCATCGCGCGTGCTTTGAATTGTGTGGGATCGGACGGCAAACGCACCACGCCGACCATCCATCCTTGCGGTGTGTGCGAGCCTTGCGTCGCCATCGCCGAAAGCCGGCATATCGACGTGCATGAGATGGACGCCGCGAGCCGCACGGGCATTGACGACATTCGCGAGATCATCGAAGGCGTGCGTTACGCCCCCGCCAGTGCGCGTTACAAGGTTTACATCATCGACGAAGTTCACATGCTGTCGAAGCAGGCGTTCAACGGGTTGCTGAAAACGCTGGAAGAACCGCCGCCGCATGTGAAGTTCATCTTTGCCACCACCGAAATCCGCAAAGTGCCGGTGACGGTGCTATCGCGCTGCCAACGCTTCGACCTGCGCCGCATCGAAACGCCGGAACTCTCCACGCATCTGAAAGCTATTGCCGAAAAAGAAGATGTAAAAATCGAAGATGGCGCGCTGGCATTGGTCGCCCGCGCGGCGGAAGGCAGCGTGCGCGATGCGCTGTCGCTGCTCGATCAGGCGATCGCGCATCAGGAGAGCGGCGCGATCACTGCGCAAAGCGTGCGCGCCATGTTGGGCCTTGCGGATCGTGGCCGCGTCCTCGATCTGTTCGAGAAACTGATGGGCGGCAAGATCGCGGACGCGCTGAAAGATCTGGGCGAACTTTACGATGTCGGCGCCGATCCGTTGGTAGTGATTCAGGATCTGCTGGAGACGACGCATTTTCTCACCCGCGTGAAGGTCGCGCCCGGCGCGGAAGGTTTCTTCGACGGCGGTTCCAGCGAAGCCCGCCGCGCCGCCGAGATGGCCGGCAAGCTCTCCGTGCCATCGCTCACGCGTGCCTGGCAGATGCTGCTCAAAGGCCTGTTTGAAGTGCGCGATAGCGTGCGCCCGATTCAGGCTGCCGAAATGGCGTTGATTCGTCTGGCCTATGCGGCCGATCTGCCGCCGACCGACAGGCTGGTGCGCGACGTGTTGGACGGCGAATCCGCGCCCGCGCCCCGCGCGCCTTCCACGCCGTCATCCGGCGGCGGCGTTCGCGCCTCGGCAACATCGCAGACGAATGCGATGCCGAGTCCGCAACGCGCACCTGAACCCACAGCCTCCGTTCAGAACGCGCCTGCGCTTCGCACGCTCGAAGACATCGCCGCGCTCGCCATTGCCAAAGGCGCGCCGGTGCTGAAAGTGCATATCGAAAACGACATGCATCTGGTGTCGCTGGAGCAGGGCAAGATCGAATTCCGCCCGTCGGATCGCGCGCCGCGAACGCTCTCCGGCGATCTGGCGCAGCGGTTGAAAGAATGGACGGGTACCCGCTGGGTTGTCAGCGTGGCCCGCGAAGGCGGTGCGCCGACCATCGCCGAAGCCAAGAAGAACGCACACGCCGCCAAGCTCGACAGCGTGATGCAGGAGCCGATGGTGCGCGCCGTACTGGACCGCTTCCCCGGCGCCGAAGTGATCGCCGTGCGCGATCTGGTGGCGGACGACGTGACCGAGGCGATGTCAGAGCCATCCGAGGACGCATAGGTGGCGTCTCTCAATGCCGGACCGGAAATCGAACGCCTGATCCAGTTGCTGTCCAAGCTGCCTGGTCTGGGCCCACGCTCCGCGCGGCGCGCGGTGCTGGCGCTGCTGAAGAAACGCGAAGTGCTGCTGGAGCCTCTGGGTGCGGCCATGCGCGATGCCGCCGCCGCGATCAAGACCTGCGAAGTCTGCGGCAATCTGGATT
>DATCFN010000256.1:0-3669 GCA_036509475.1 Rhizomicrobium sp.
AGCTCCAGGACACGATGCGGATGAACACCGCGCCTTCGCGGATCACAGCGGCATCCTTCGGAACGAAGAACGCCACAAGATTGGCCGCGAAGACAAAACAGATGAGTCCGACCACCGAAAGCGAGACGAAGGTGATCAGCGCCGCCAGCCGCGCCACCCGTTCGGCGCGCGCGATATTGCCCGCGCCGATATTCTGGCCGACCAGAGTGGACGTCGCCATGGAAAATCCCATCGCCGGGATCACCACGAGGTTGATGACATTGACGCCGACGCCGTAGCTCGCGATCGTGATCGTGCCGAAACTGGTGATGAGAAATGTCATCACCGTCATGCCGAAGCCCCGCGCCGACTGTTCGATGGACGCCGGATAGCCGAGGAAAAACGCGCGCTTGATGAAGGCAAAATCCGGCTTGAAGGATTGCCAATCCAGCGCGATCCCGTAACGGCCGCCCATCAGCAGCCACAGGCCGACGGCAGCCGCTATCCCTTGCGCGATCAGGGTCGCCAACGCCGCGCCCTTCACACCCATGTGTGGCAGGCCGAACATGCCGAAGATCAATATCGGATCGAGGCAGAAGTTCAGAAACACCGTACCGGCCACGATATAGAGCGGCACCGTCACCTCGCCGGTGCCGCGCAGCAGCGCCTGAAACATGAAATACATGAACGCGAAGGGCAGCCCGATGAAGGCGATGCGCAGGAAGGCGATGGCGTTGTCGCGCACGTCCGGCACCGTGCCCATCAGATCGAGCACATAGGGCGACACCACAAAACCAATGATGCCCAGTATGACCGACAGCACGATAATGGTGAGAAGCGTTTGGCCCGCGACGTGATTGACCATCGCGCGATCGCCGGCGCCGAAATATTGCGCGATCAAGGTCGTGCCCGCGACGGCAAAACCCAGACCGGCGGCGACCATCAGGAACATGATGGGGATCGAGATGGACACCGACGCCACGGCGTCCGCGCCGAGCCGTCCTACCCAGAATGCGTCGATCAGCGAATAAGCAACCTGCAGGACATTGGACCCCATGATCGGGATTGCGAGCAGGAACAGGGAACGGACGATCGGCCCTTCGAGAAGGCGCGAATCAAATTGTCGGCGCGGTGGTGGCATGAGGCGGCAATATCCGGTCGTTCTGCGGTGGAACCGCATTAATCTGGTGCAATGAAACTTGGCATTCTATCGGTCAATGTATCACGGCCCAAAATCATCGCCATGATGAACGGCGAGCCGGTGCTTTCCGGTATCGCAAAAAAACCGCTGGGACGCGAGCGTGTCTGTGTCAGCGCGCTCAATATCGAAGGCGACGGCCAGGCCGACCTCACCGTGCATGGCGGTTTCGACAAAGCGGTCTATGCCTATTGCGCATCGCATTGGCCCTGGTGGGAAAGCGAACACCGGCTCGCCTGTTCACCCGGCATTTTTGGCGAGAATCTGACGCTCGACGCGGGCGATGAAACGCAAATCTGCATCGGCGACCGCTTCACATGGGGCGATGTCGAAATGGAAGTGGCACAACCGCGCGCGCCCTGTTTCAAATTTGCAATCCACACGCAAAGACCGGACGCGGCACAACTGATGACAGCATCGGGACGTTGCGGATTCTACCTGCGTGTCACACGCGAGGGTTTCGCGCCGGCCCTGAATGTCTCCCTCGAACGCAGCTTCGCGAGCGGGGCCGCCACCGTCCGTGAAGCTTTTTTTGCGGTGCTGGGAAAAGCATCGGTCGAATCGCTGGAACATGTGAGAAATGCGCCGGGTTTGGCGAAGGACTGGAGATCCGCTGTGAAAAAGCGAATCGTTGCCCGCGGCATTTAGTTCCACATCCCTGTAATAAAAATGCCGCTGTCACTAAGGAAATTACTTCTGAGCCACTTTCCAAAAAAATTCTTGCAAACTGTGGCCTGAATACATAGGTTTACCTTCGAAGGGACGAACACCGTCCAGCAGGCACTGCCCCCCCCGCTCGCACGCTGGGCGTCGCCCCTTCGATGGTGTCGGTCATCCCCTCCCGGCACCCGCGCGTAACGGCGCATGACGCCCGGTCGGCCCCCCGACCGGGCGTCAACTTTTATGGGGTGATCCTTCGCAAAGTCAGATTGATCCGGCCGCCGCCAGGCACCAGCCGCGACGTGCCGGGCACGATCCTGTCGATGCCGTGAAAGGCCAACCGCGCCACACCGCCGAACAGCAGCACATCGCCCGACCGCAGTTTGAGACTCTTCGTCGATCCCTTGCGCGACGTGCCGCCGATGCGAAACAGCGCGTCGTCGCCGAGCGACACCGACAGCACCGGCGCGTGCAGCGCCGCTTCATCGCGATCCTGATGCAAACCCATCTTCGCACCGCAGCGATACAGATTGACGAGACAGCATTGGGGCATTGCGGCATCCGGCGCTGCCGCGCGCCACAGATCGAGCAGCAGATCCGGAATCGCGGGCCATGCTCTTTCGGTTTGCGGATGGTGCGGCGCGTAGCGGTAACCGCTTTTGTCGGCGATCCAGCCGAACGGTCCGAAATTTGTTTCTTCCACCGAGAACGCTTTGCCGCTGCCCGGCATGACGGGCCGGTAAAACGGCGCGGCTTCGGACTTGGCGAGAACCTCCGCGAGCAGCGATTGCTGGGTTTGCGCATCGAGCGCGCCGGGCCACAGACAAACGCCGTCCGCGACATCGAGCTTCGCCGCCAGCACGGTCAAATTCCGGGCGCCGTTCCGGGCTTGTCGTAAAGCCCGCGAAAACCATTGCCCAAGCCATTGGCGACGAGCCATGCCTTGAACGTTTCCGGGGTGTAATCGCTCGCAACCCATTCCGCGAGCGGCCGCCCTTTGGCATCCGCGCTGGCGAAATCGACAAAGGCTTTGAGCCAGCGTTGATGCTGTTTGGGAAAATGCAGATAGGGCCAGCGGGCAAATTGCGCTTGCGCCGCTTCGAGCGAATTCCAGCCCTTGCTGTGCAGGATGTAGAGCGCGGAGGCGAAGCTGGAGCGATCCTGTCCGCCGGAACATTTGATCAGCATCGGGCGTTTGGCGGCATCGAAGGCGGCGAACAGATTGACCAGCATTTGTTTGGTCGGCAGGCGCCGCGAATTCAGCATCGGATCCAGATGCAAAACGTCCAGCCGGTCGCTGACGCGCTTTTCATAGCGCCACCACGCATAGTTGGGATGATGGCCGCGAAGGTTCACGATCGTCGCGATGCCATGCGCGCGCAGGAACGGCGTCAGGAATCCCGCATAGGCCTGCGACGAACGCGCCGCCTCGCCGGGAACGACCCAGTGGAAATTGTAAAGAACCTCACCGATGGAGCGCATGGCCGGAAGCTAATCATCCGCCGCCAATTCGCAACCGATCAATTCGCCGTGGCGGCTTTCGCCCCGAACAGGCTGTCCAGTATGTCGTCGATGGTCGACGGTTTCTTCGTCGCCACAGGCGGCGTTTGCGCCGGTGCTGCCGTTTGATCCACGGGCGCGGGCGCCGGGGCAGGCGCAAATGCGGCAAGCGAGGTGAGCGGTTTGACGGGACGGCCGGCTTCGGCGTCCTCCATGAAGGCGTGGAAGATATGCGCGGGCAATCCGCCGCCTGTGGCCTTCACCATCGACGCATTGTCATCATTGCCGACCCATACGCCCGTGACCAGATCGGCGGTGAAGCCGACAAACCA
>DATCFN010000257.1:0-2475 GCA_036509475.1 Rhizomicrobium sp.
AATTGACACTGTCGTCCGAGGAAAATCGTCTCGTCTTCGACATCCGGCTGGAAGACGACAGCGCACATGGCCGCGTCATGCTTTCGCTCGCGCCGTTTCGCACCATCATCAAGGACTACTTCCTGATCTGCGAAAGCTACTTCAAGGCCATCCGCGATGCGCCGCCGTCGCAGATCGAAACGTTGGATATGAGCCGTCGCGGCGTTCACAACGAAGGCTCCACGCTTCTGCAGGAGCGCCTCAAGGACAAGATCGAAACCGATTTCAACACGGCGCGCCGGCTGTTCACCCTTTTGTGCGTCCTGCACCTGAAGGGCTGAGGCGATGCGCGGGCCGAACGGCGAAGAGCTGCCGCAGGCCATTCTTTTCGCCTGCACGCAGAACGCGGTGCGCAGCCCCATGGCGGCGGCCCTCATGCGCTATCTCTACGGCAAATTCTGCTACATCGACTCGGTCGGCGCGCGAGCGGGCGAGAAAGACCCGTTCATCGTCGAAATCCTTGATGAGATCGGAATCGATTTGGGCAAGCACCGGCCCAAGAGTTTCGACGATCTGGACGATGCATCCTTCGACCTGGTCATCACGCTTTCGCCCGAGGCTCACCACAAGGCCATGGAGCTAACCCGGACGATGGCGGTGGAGGTGGAATACTGGCCGATGATGGACCCGACCGTCGTTGAGGGTTCGCGCGAGCAGCGGCTGGATGCCTACCGCGCGGTCCGCGATGAGCTGATGCGGCGTATCCGGGGGCGTTTCGCTGTGGATCGGGCCGGGGACGCCTGATCCGAGGGCCGGAAACCGGCCATTTGGCTTGCTTTCGGGCCGTTTCGGTGCAATCTCCCGCCCTTCAAAACCCCCGCTTGAGGAATAATGGCAAAAGAAGAACTGTTGGAGTTTGAAGGCACGGTCAGCGAATTGCTGCCCAACGCGACTTTTCGTGTCCTGCTGGCCAATGGCCATGAGATCATCGCCCACACCGCGGGCAAGATGCGCAAGAACCGCATCCGCGTGCTGACCGGCGACAAGGTCATGATCGAGATGACACCCTATGATCTCACCAAGGGACGCATCACCTATCGCTTCAAATAATAAAGAGCGCCCGGCGCTGGTGCTGGCGAGCGAAAGCCCGCGTCGGCTGGCGTTGCTCGCGCAGGCCGGCATCGTGCCCCATGCGGTGGCACCCGCGGCGATTGACGAGACACCATTGAAAGCTGAGTTGCCGCGCCTCTACGCGCTGCGTCTCGCCTCCCAAAAAGCGCAAGCTGCCTTGGCCGCATGGCGCGGCGATCCCGCGATCATTCTCGCTGCCGATACGGTCGTGGCATGCGGCCGGCGTATCCTGCCGAAGGCGGCGACAGACAAGGATGTGCATGACTGTTTGTCATTGCTCTCCGGTCGCCGCCATCAGGTGCTGACCGCAATTGCCGTTCTCGACGGCAAAGGCCGATTGAAAACTGCGGTGTCGCTGACGCGCGTTGCGCTCAAGGCGCTTTCCGCTGACGAAATCGAATCTTATGTGCAGTGCCGCGAAGGCGTTGGGAAAGCGGGCGGTTACGCCATTCAGGGCCGCGCCGAAACTTTCGTGCGGCAGATCAACGGTTCCTATTCCAATGTGGTTGGGTTGCCGCTTCTCGCAACCGTCGGACTTCTTAAAGGATGCGGCTATCCAATTCTGTGATAGTCTTGCGACGCTGCTATTCGATTTGTGATCCATGAATAAGGAAGTCCTGATCAACGCCGGGGCGGGCGAGTTTCGTGTTGCGATTGTCGAGGATGGAAAGCTCCAGGAGCTTTTCCTCGAACGCACGATCGGCCTCGACGACGGCGCGCTGAAGAAGAAGGGCCGCAGCGGCCACAGCCTCATCGGCAACATTATCCTTGGCCGCGTGCAGCGTGTGTTGCCAGGCATGCAGGCCGCCTTCGTGGATATCGGTTTGGATCGCGCCGGGTTTCTCGGCGCGCGCGAAGCACGATGCCTCGCCGATCTTCCCGGCTTCGATGACGAGCGCACGCCCAAGATCAGCGATTGCGTGCGTGAAGGCGAAGACATCGTCGTTCAGGTGGTGAAAGACCCCATCGGCGAAAAAGGGGCGCGGCTGTCCGCCAACGTCACCATCGCGGGCCGCCTGCTGGTGCTGGTGCCGAACCAGCCGGGCATCGCTTTATCGCGCCGCATCGAGGACGAAGACGAACGCAGCCGCCTGATCGCAACCGGCGAACAGATGGTCGCGGAAGCCAATGGCGCGATCGTTCCCGGCGGCGGTTACATCGTCCGCAGCGCCGGCATCGGCGCCAGCGTGCAAGATTTCCGGGAAGACGCCGAACGGCTTGCCGAAGCCTGGCGTCCGGTGATGTCCAAGCGCCAGAGCACCTGCGCGCCGTCAACGCTTTACCACGATCTGGATCCCGTCGAGCGCACCATGCGCGACGAGATCGATGCGCAAACCTCGCGCGTCGTGATCGACGACGCCCAGG
>DATCFN010000258.1:0-4132 GCA_036509475.1 Rhizomicrobium sp.
AGGCCGAAGGCGAAGTTGCCGCGGCCGTCGAAGCCTTTCGCGCTGATGCCGCGGAAGTCACGCACACGCGGCAGCGCGATGTTCACCAGACGGTCGAGGAATTCATACATGCGCGACTGGCGCAGCGTGACCTTCGTGCCGATCGGCAAGCCCTCGCGGATCTTGAATCCGGCGATGGCTTTCTTGGCCACCGTCTTTACCGGCTTCTGGCCGGCAATGAGCGTGAGTTCGGCCACCGCCGCATCGAGTTTCTTCTGGTCGCCCGCGGCTTCACCGACGCCCATGTTGATGACGATCTTTTCCAGCTTCGGCACTTGCATGACGTTCTTGTAGGCGAACTGGCTCTGCAGGCTCGGCCGGACCGTTTCCATGTAGAGCGTTTGCAGCCGCGGAACGACCCGCGTGTCAGTGGTTTCGGTCATCGCACTCAGCTTTCGATCACGTTGCCGGTCGCCCGCGCCACACGAACCTTGGTGCCGTTATCGAGCACCTTGAACGAAACGCGGGTCGGCTTGTCGGTCTTGGGGTCCACCAGCATCAGGTTCGAGAGGTGAATGGTCGCCTCGCGCTCCACAATGCCGCCGGGCTGGCCCACGCCTTTCGGCTTGGTGTGGTGCTTGGCGAGATTGACGCCGGCAACCACGGCGCGGTCGAGCTTCGGCCGCACTTCGAGAACTTCGCCCAGCTTGCCACGATCGCTGCCCGAAATGACAACGACGCGGTCACCCTTCCTGATGCGCGCGGCCATTACAGCACCTCCGGCGCGAGCGAAATGATCTTCATGAACTTCTTCGCGCGCAGCTCGCGCACGACCGGGCCAAAGATGCGGGTGCCGATCGGCTCCTGCTGCTTGTTGATCAGCACGGCCGCGTTGCGGTCGAAGCGGATGGCACTGCCATCGGCGCGACGCACCGGATAGGCGGTGCGCACGATCACCGCCTGGTGCACGTCGCCCTTCTTCACCTTGCCGCGCGGAATCGCTTCCTGGATCGCAACGACGATGATGTCGCCAACCGACGCGGTTTTCCGCTTGCTGCCGCCAAGCACCTTGATGCACTGCACGCGCTTGGCGCCGGAATTG
This sequence comes from Rhizomicrobium sp., assembly GCA_036509475.1. Lineage (GTDB taxonomy): Bacteria > Pseudomonadota > Alphaproteobacteria > Micropepsales > Micropepsaceae > Rhizomicrobium. The sequence continues at coordinate 1,082 of DATCFN010000258.1, forward strand.
TCGGCGACGTCGAGGTTTGATTCAGCTTGGATCATATGCTGGCCCTGCCGCTATGCGTGATGATGCTGGGCAACGGCGGCCTGCACCGCGTCGGGCGGCGCCGAGCCGAGGATCGCGCCGTTACGCTCGATCACCGTCCACGTCTTGCGCTTGGAGATCGGCGGGCATTCGATAATGCGCACGGTGTCGCCCGTCTTGCAGATATTCTCTTCGTCATGCGCCGCGTACTTCTTCGACTGGCGAATGAACTTCTTGTAGAGCGGGTGCATGACGCGACGGTCGACAAGAACGGTGATCGTCTTGTCCATCTTGTCGCTGGTCACCCGTCCGGTCAGGACGCGCCTGGGCATTCCCGTATTCCTCTAAGAAGCCGCGACGGAGGATTTCTTCTCCGTCAGGATGGTTTTCACGCGCGCGATATCGCGCCGTACGACGCGCACGCGCGACTGGCCTTCGTTCTGGCCGGTGGCGCGCTGGAAGCGCAGATTGAACTGCTCACGCCGCAGATCGAGCAGCAGCGTATTGAGTTCATCCGGCGTCTTGAGCCGGAAATCAGCGGATTTGCTCATGACGCTCAGCCCTCACCGCGGCGGACAACGAATTTCGTCTTGATCGGCAACTTCGCAGCGCCCAGCGCCAACGCCTGCGCCGCGAGGTCCGCCGGCACGCCGTCGATTTCGAACATCACGCGGCCCGGCTTCACGCGGGCCACCCAGAATTCCGGGCTGCCCTTGCCGGAGCCCATGCGGACTTCGGCGGGCTTCGTGGACACCGGAACGTCCGGGAAAATGCGGATCCACACGCGCCCGGCGCGCTTCATGGCGCGCGTAATGGCGCGGCGCGCTGCCTCGATCTGGCGCGCGGTGACACGCTCCGGCTCCAGCGCCTTGAGGCCGAATTGGCCGAAATTCAGCGCCGTGCCACCCTTGGCATTGCCATGGATGCGGCCTTTGTGCGCCTTGCGGAACTTGGTTCGTTTCGGGGAGAGCATCTGTGCCGATCCTTACCGCTGCGGCGCCTGTTCGGCGGCGCGACGGTCCTGGGCCATGGGGTCCTGGGCGAGGATTTCACCTTTGAAAATCCACACTTTCACGCCGCACGTGCCATATGTCGTCTTCGCCGTGGCGACGCCGTAATCAATGTCCGCGCGCAGCGTATGCAGCGGCACCCGGCCTTCGCGATACCATTCCACACGCGCAATTTCGGCACCGCCGAGGCGCCCGCCGCAATTGATGCGAATGCCCTGCGCGCCGAGACGCATCGCACTCTGCACGGCGCGTTTCATGGCGCGGCGGAACGCCACCCGGCGCTCGAGCTGCTGCGCTATATTCTCAGCCACCAGCATGGCATCGATTTCCGGCTTGCGGATTTCGACGATGTTCAGCGACACCTCGGCCTTGGCCATCTTGCCAAGGTCGCGGCGCAAATTCTCGATGTCCTGGCCCTTCTTGCCGATCACCACGCGCGACACGCCGGCGCCGGACAACTTGCGGCGCAGATGGCCACGCAGGCGCAGATCCTCGTGCAGCAACTTGGCGTAGTCGGCGCCGGCGAACCACCGGCTATCCCACGTGCGATTGATGCCGAGCCGCAGCCCGATCGGATTGACTTTATGCCCCATACCTCAGGCCACCTTTGTATCGGCCGACGCATCGCGCTCGGCCACGACGATCTTCAAGTTCGAAAACCACTTTTCGATGCGCGACGAACGGCCGCGGCCACGCGCGTGAAAGCGCTTCATCACCACCGCGCGGCCGACTTCGGCGCGCGTCACCACGAGCCGATCGACATCCAGCTGATGATTGTTTTCGGCATTCGCGATGGCGCTCTGCAGCGCCTTGCGCACGTCCTGCGCAATACGGCGCTTGGAAAATGTCAGCGTCGCCACCGCCTGCTGCGCCGGCTTGTTGCGGATCAGGCCGGCGACCAGATTGAGCTTGCGCGGGCTCACGCGCAGATTGCTCAGCACGGCCTGCGCCTCGTGGTCCGCAATGGTGCGCGGGTGTTTCGGCTTGCTCATGTCAGCCCCGCTTCGCTTTCTTGTCCGCCGCGTGGCCGGTGAAGGTGCGCGTCGGCGAGAATTCGCCGAATTTGTGGCCGACCATGTTTTCGCTGACCTGAACGGGCAGGAATTTATGGCCGTTATAGACGCCGAACGTCAGCCCGACGAATTGCGGCAGGATCGTCGAACGGCGCGTCCAGATCTTGATGATCTCGTTGCGGCCGGACGAACGTGCCTTCTCGATCTTGCCGAACAGATACCCGTCCACGAACGGGCCCTTCCAGACGGAACGTGCCATCTTATTTACCCTTACTGGCGCGACGGATAATCAATTTGTCCGTCCGCTTGTTCTTGCGAGTCTTGGCGCCCTTGGTCGGCTTGCCCCACGGCGTCACCGGATGGCGTCCGCCGCTGGTGCGGCCTTCGCCACCGCCATGCGGGTGATCGACCGGGTTCATCACCACGCCGCGGTTATGCGGACGGCGGCCAAGCCAGCGATTACGGCCAGCCTTGCCGATATGCTGGTTCATGTTGTCGGCGTTCGATACCGCGCCGACCGTTGCCATGCATTCGGCGCGCACCACGCGCAATTCGCCGCTCTGCAACTTCACCTGAGCGTAACCGGCATCCTTGCCAACGAGCTGCCCGTAGGTGCCGGCAGCGCGCGCGACTTTGCCGCCGGCGCCCGGCTTCAGCTCGATATTATGAATAATGGTGCCGACCGGAATCGCGCCCAACGGCATCGCATTGCCCGGCTTGATATCGACCTTGGCGCCCGACACCACGCTGTCGCCGGCCTTCAGGCGTTGCGGCGCCAGAATGTAAGCCAGTTCGCCGTCCTGATACTTGATTAGGGCGATGAAGGCGGTGCGGTTCGGATCGTATTCCAGCCGTTCGACCACCGCCGGCACATCCGCGCGGCGTCGTTTGAAATCGACCAGGCGGTAGCTTTGCTTGTGCCCGCCGCCGCGGAAGAAGCTCGTGGTGCGGCCGTGATTGTTGCGGCCGCCGCTATGCGACTTGCCAACGGTGAGCCCTTTGACGGGCTT
>DATCFN010000259.1:0-6035 GCA_036509475.1 Rhizomicrobium sp.
CATTGGCGCACGACGCTGATTCCGGCCATCGCGGTGCCGGTGGTGCTGCTCGGCACTTTCGGCGTGCTTTCTGCGTTCGGCTATTCGATCAACACGCTCACCATGTTCGCGCTGGTGCTGGCGATCGGCCTTCTTGTCGACGACGCCATCGTCGTTGTCGAAAACGTCGAGCGCCTGATGCGCGAGGAAGGGCTCGACCCCAAGGAAGCCACCAAGAAATCCATGACGGAAATTACAGGCGCGCTGATCGGCATCGCGTTGGTGCTGTCGGCCGTGTTCCTGCCGATGGCGTTCTTCGGCGGTTCCACGGGCGTGATCTATCGCCAGTTCTCCGTGACCATCGTCTCGGCGATGGTGCTGTCCATTACCGTGGCGCTGATCCTGACGCCTGCGCTGTGCGCGACACTGCTCAAGCCGATCAACAAGAACGAAAAACAGCACGGCCGTTTCTTCACCTGGTTCAACGAGACATTCGAATACGGAATGAATCGCTACCGCATCGCGTTGACCCGGTTCCTGGGATGGGTGTGGCCCGCAATGCTGATCTATGCGGGCATCATCGTTGTTCTGGTGCTGCTCTTTATCCGTCTGCCGACGGCCTTCTTGCCGGAAGAAGACCAAGGCTCGATCCTGAATCAGATCACGCTTCCGGTCGGCGCCACGCAGGCGCGTACACTGGCCGTCGCCAAGCAGGTCGAACACCACTACATGGTTGACGAGAAAGCCAATGTCGACGTGGTGTTTGTGGTGGCCGGCTTCAGCTTTGCCGGCGCAGGCCAGAATTCCGGCATCGCTTTCGTCCATCTCAAGAATTGGAACGTTCGTTCCGGCGCGACGAACCACGCCCCCGCCATCGCGCAGCGCGCGATGATGTCGTTCATGAAATATCGCGACGCGCAGGTGTTCGCGCTGGTGCCGCCCGCGGTTCAGGAACTCGGCCAGTCCTCCGGCTTCGACGTCGAAATGGAAGACCGCGGCGGCCTGGGGCACGACCAGTTGATGAAGGCGCGCAACCAGTTCCTGACACTGGCGTCGCACGATCCCATACTTGCGGGCGTGCGCCCCAACGGCCTCGACGACACGCCGCAGCTTCACATCAATATCGATCAGGAGAAGGCGACGACGCTGGGTCTTTCCATTGCCGACATCAACAACACGCTGAATGCGGCGTGGGGCGGCCTGTTCGTCAACGATTTCGTGGACCGGGACCGCGTCAAGCAGGTCTATATCGAAGCCGATGCGCCATACCGCATGGTGCCGGACGATCTGTATCGCTGGTATGTGCGCAGTTCGACGGGCGAGATGGCGCCGTTCTCGTCCTTCGCGTCGTTCTCATGGCTTCTCGGCCCCGCCAAGCTTGAGCGCTATAACGGCGTTGGCTCGCTGGAAATCCAGGGTACGCCCGCGCCGGGGCAAAGCTCCGGTACGGCGATGGATGAAGTGCAGAAGCTGTTTCAGCAACTGCCCAAGGGCGTTGGGCTGGAATGGACCGGCCTGTCCTATCAGGAGCGTCAGGCCGGATCGCAGACCTATGCGCTCTATGGCATCTCCGTGCTTGTCGTATTTCTTCTGTTGGCGGCGCTGTATGAAAGCTGGACGATCCCGCTTTCCGTCATGCTGGTCATTCCGCTCGGCATTGTCGGCGCAATCATCGCCGCCACGCTGCGCGGCCTCTATAATGACATCTATTTCCAGGTGGGGTTACTGACCACGATGGGGCTGGCGGCGAAGAACGCTATCCTTATCGTGGAGTTCGCGGTGGACGCGCAGAAACGCGGCGAATCCATCCGTGATGCGGCGGTGGAAGGCGCGCGGCTGCGGTTACGCCCGATCCTGATGACGTCGCTGGCGTTCATCGCCGGCGTCATTCCGCTGGCGGTTTCGACCGGTGCCGGCGCGGCCAGCCAGAACGACATCGGAACCGGTGTCATCGGCGGCATGTTGTCCGCGACGGTGCTGGCGATCTTCTTCGTGCCGCTGTTCTACGAAATCGTTCGCGAGCGTTTCAGCGGACCCAAGCGCAAAATGCCGCCGGACGAGTAGCTTATTTTCCGCCCGTTTCGGTGATGGCAAGCCCGGCACAACGCTCCGGCGCGCGCTGCGGATTGCACAGCGCAACCGCGTCGCCCGGCAAGCGTACTTGATACGAACCGAACCGTACGTCCGGCTCCATGTAATCGGTTGAGACATACTGCGCGCCCGAGGCGAGGGCGGCATCGCGCCGTGACGTATCGTTCTTGCGCGCCTCGACCGTATCGGCGTCCGCCCGCGTGCGCACGAGAAACCCGGCTTTGACGTCCTTGGTGATATGCGCGGTATCGGTGAGGGCCTCGTTGAGCGTGAGATACGCCGCCGCCGGCGAATCCTCCGGCGCATTGACGAACATCATGCGCCCTTTCAGCGATTTGCGGCCCGCCCGGTAAAGCGAAATCTTCGGCTCCTCTTCGTCCAATGCGAACAGGAATTTGCCGCGTGATTGGCCCAAAGTCGGCCAGCCATGCTGGAGCACCGCATCGCGCAACGTCGCGGCGGAGCCCTGCACCTGATCGGGCGTAATGAGGTCGCCGGGTGCAAACACCGAAGCGATCTCGCCGTCCAGCGCGTCGAACGCCTCGGTGTCGAACTTCAGCGCCTGCGTGCCGACCGCGACCGGTGAGTCGTCCTTGGCGTTCAGCGTGATCAGGATCGGCACATGATCCGGATGCGCTTGCGACCAGCTTTTGAGGACGTTCAGGCATTGGACAAACGTGACGCAGCTCGACAGGTAATCGAAATCCTGCGCGTGCAGCACTTTGAAGCCGGGCTTCAACATTTCCGCCGCATAGTTGTTCGGCAGCTTCACGCCGGTGAGCCGCGGCCCCAGCGGATTGGCGAAGCGCCCGCCGCGCGGGTCATAGACCACGTCCAACTCGAGGGCGCGCGCGCCGCGATCCAGTTGCTGATCGAGGGGGATGTGGCTGTAGTCGAGGCTCCCGGCGATTTGCGCGGACTTGGAGGCGATCAGCGCCATGATCTTCGGATCGATCGCCTGTTTGTAGCTGTTATGCGTGCCGACGGTGAGGATGTCGTTTAGATGGAGGTTCGCATCCATCCATGCTTGCGCGCATCCGCTTCCAGCCTTGGTCGCGTCCGCCGCGGAAAGATCGCAGGCCGGCGCCGCGATGGCCGGCGTGACGAAAATCGAAAATACGGCGGCGCACAGAAAGCGGTTCATCCCAAATCCCCATCCAGAAAATCGAATACTGTGGCCTTAAACGAAGCGTGCGCAATGGCGGAAAAGTGATCGCATCCCGGCAGCGTTACGCCATGCGCACCGGGGATCGCGGATGCAAGCGCCTGAACATCGCCGGCAAGCTCGTCGCGCGCGCCGGCCACGACAAGCGTGTGAACGGACAATGACGAAAGCTCGGCGCGCGTTGGCGGCGTATCCATCCGGCGCGCACAGGCCGCCAAGGCGAGGCGATCCTCGCCCTGTTCCTCGGCGAACTGGCGAAAGCTTTTCAGCAGAGGCATGGCGATCTGGTCGATGGAGTCCGCCGCCATCGCATCGGCCATCGGGGTTCCGGGCGGCGGCGGATCGAACAGGCGGCCGCCAATCCCACCGAGAATAAGGTCCCCGACGCGTTCGGGATGGGCGAGAGCGGCGGCCAGCGCCAGGCGGGCGCCCATCGAATAGCCCATCAAATCGGCGCGCCGCACATCCAGATGATCCATCAGCGCGAAAATATCGCCAACCATTTTCGCGCGGTCATAGGCCGCCGGATCATGCGGTTTGTCGCTTTCGCCATGACCGCGATTGTCGAACGCGACGAAACGCATGCGCCGCCGCTCAAACGCGCCATACCATCCGACGCGCCGCCAGTTCTCATGGCGGTTGGAACTGAAGCCGTGGATCAGCACGACGGGGCGGCCATTGTCCTTCGGCCCGATGTCGTCATAAGCGAGCGTTACGCCGCCGGAATTGAAACTTGCCATGTTGCACCGGATGAATGTCGAAGCGGCATGCTAGCATGCGCGCGGGTACGGAACGCCGTTTTTAGCGTCCTTTGAAAACGGGCGGCCGCTTTTCGAGAAAGCTTTTCACGCCTTCGCGGTGGTCTTCCGTTTCGAAGAGGCGGTAGATCACATCGATAGCCCAGCCGCCGATCTCGCGCGGATCGCCATAGGATGTGCGGCGCAGCCCTTCCTTCATGTAACGCAGCGCCAGCGGCGGGTTGACCGCGATGCGCGCCGCCAGCGCCCGTGCGCGTGGCATCAGGGCGTCGTGCGGCGCGATTTCGGAAATCAGCCCGATGCGCAATGCCTCGTTGGCGTCGATGAGATCACCGGTGAAGAGAAGCTCCGCCGCCTTGGCCGGTCCCACAATCGCCGGCAGCCGCCACAACCCGCCGATGTCGGCAATGAGTCCGCGCTTGATGAACAGTTCGGCGAAAAGCGCCCGTTCCGATGCAATGCGAATGTCCGCAAAAAGCGAAAGCTCCATGCCCCATCCGACCGCCGCACCGTTCACCGCCGCGATAACCGGCTTGTCGCATTCCAGCGCCGCCATCGCCGCCGGTGTCGGCGCGCGGCGGACGACGGGCGGCTTGGGCGCTGCCGCCTCACGGCGTTCGCCGGTCATCATCTCCTTGACGTCCTCCCCGGAGCAGAAGGCAGGATCGGCACCGGTCACGATCACGCAGCGCACGTCGTTGTCTTCGGTGGCCGCCCGGAAGGCCGCTTCGATCTCCGCATAGGCGCGTGGATTGAGGGCGTTGCGCCGTTCGGGCCTGTTGAGGGTGATCGTCGCGACGTGATCGTGGATTTCGTAGCGCACGCATTGAAAGTCGCTTGTTGTCAGAGACGCCATCACCCGTATCGCGAAGGATTTGCGACCCCTAGGTTCGGGGGCCGGGGGCGTTCTGTCCAACGCAATTTTGGGTCCGCCTGTTACATAAATAACCTATGCAATTCAGCCGGTTAAGACGGCAGCGCGGCGCTTTTCAAAGTTGCATCCGGCGCGCATTGGCGTTCTTTAAGCTCCTTCCCATATAACGGGAGCGGATTACGCGCGCGGGCGTATTGTTCAAGAACTTGCACGGATAGAGGATTTTCATGGTCGGTTTTCTGCATTGGCTTCGCGACGTTGTCGTCGACGCCCTCAACGGCATTGTGAAATTCGCCCTGGTCATCCTTTTCTTCGTCATCGTCCTGATCGGCATCGGCATGCTGAGGGGTGACGGCCTTCCCGGAAACATGGTGCTGGCGCTTGATTTGCGCGGGCCAATGGTGGATTCGGCGGTGCAAAGTCCTTTCAGCCTTTCCGCCCGTCCCATGACGGTGATGGACGTGATCCTCGGCCTCGATGCGGCCGGCCGGGATTCGCGCGTGAAGGGTGTTTACCTGCGCGTCGGCGGTGGCGACCTTTCCGTCGCGCAGTCCGAAGAGATCGGCGCGGCGCTCAAGCGTTTCCGCGCCACCGGCAAATACGTCATCGCCCATTCGCAGGGCTTTGTGTCGGCGGGTCTGGGCGACTACCTCGCGGCGGCCAATGCCGACGAGATATGGATGCAACCCAAGAGCCCGTTCGATACGTCGGGTTCCGGCGCGGGCGCCATCTTCCTGCGCGGCCTGTTCGACAAGATTCAGGCCGAACCGCAGATCATCAAACGCTCCGATTACAAGAGCGCCGCCGACATGTTCATGGAGAAGGACTACACGCCCGCCGATCGCGAACAGCTGACGGCGCTGCTGACGTCCTTCTACAATTCGAGCACGTCGGCCGTCGCTGGCGACCGCAAGCTGAACCCGACCGCCGTGAAAGCGACGTTTGAAGCCAGTCCGCAATTCGCCGAGAACGCCCAGAAGGCCGGGCTGATCGACAAGACCGGCTATGACGACCAGGCCATGGACGCCGCCATCGCGCGGGCTGGCGAAGGCGCCAAGCTGGCCAAATTCAGCGACTTCGTGAAAGAAACGGTGAGCCGCGATGACTACAGTCCGAACGGGCATGTGGCGCTGATCGAGGCGTCGGGCGAAATCGTCGACGGCACGGC
>DATCFN010000260.1:0-4619 GCA_036509475.1 Rhizomicrobium sp.
ATGCTGCCGGTGTTCTCGCCTATCGTGCTGTTCGCGGTGGTGGATCTGATCGCGGGCAAGACCGAGGCGTTCAACGCGCTGGGCGCCATGCTGATGGGCGTGATCGTCACCGGATTGTTCGTTGCGATCTCGATGACCTCGGGCGGCGGCGCCTGGGACAATGCCAAGAAGTACATCGAAGATGGACATTACGGCGGCAAAGGTTCCGACGCGCACAAGGCGGCGGTGACTGGCGATACGGTTGGCGATCCCTACAAGGACACTGCCGGTCCGGCGGTTAATCCGATGATCAAAATCACGAACATCGTTGCGCTGCTCTTGCTGGCGACGCTGGCCCATCTCGGCTAGAGGCTCGCTCCCAGGTAAAATAAAAAACGCGCGAGGCGACTCGCGCGTTTTTCTCTTCTTGGGCGCAGGCCGTCCGGTCACGGACCGGGGCCGCCGCCGCCCGGGCCGCCGCCACCGCCGGCGTCGCCAGCGACGCCGAGCGGAACGCCGGGTGTCGCGTTGAAGAGCTGCTGCAGGAATGTCAGTTCCCGGCCCTTTGCAGGCGTGGTGCGTGTTTCGAACGCGACAACGTGACCGTCCTTCAATCCCAGATGTTCCATGCTCGTGACCTTGCCGTCCTTGTCGAAGTGGACCATCAGGATTTTGCGGCTCGTGGTCGTGGGATCGAAAAAGGCGACCTGCCGCTCGATGCTGGAAACGTAGTACCAGGAATCGTCGCCAAACGTGGCCGTGGTGGACGGATCGCCCAGCTTCTGCTGGATCGTGGTCTTGGTATCGACCCCGACTTTGACCGAAGCCTCGCCGGCGGGGTCCGGAAGATATCCCCGCTGGTTGATGACTGGTGCGCAGCCCACCAAAAGAAGGCCCGTCAAAACCAGTGCGGATTTCCTCATACGCGACATCCTTGCCAATCGGCTCTTCCCCGGGGCGATGTGCTAGCCTTGCGCGAGCCGGGTTTCAAGGCTGGGCGTCTGGAGAAGGTTTATGTTGAAGGCATTGTTTGGATTTGGCGGGGCAAAGCAACTGGCGCCCAACCTGTGCGAGAGCCTCGGTCTTCGCGCCCGGGAGCCCGTGTTCTTCGCGGCGCTGGGCGTGCCCGACACGATCGATGGCCGTTTCGACATGGTCGTTCTGCACGCGTGGCTGGTGCTGGAGCGCCTGCGCGTTTTGCAGATGAAGGATGTTTCACAGGCCCTGGTGGACACCTTGTTCACGAGTTTCGACGAGAGCCTTCGCGAGTTGGGTGTGGGCGATATCGGCATCGGCCATCGCGTGAAGAAAATGGCGGACGCTTTTTATGGACGGCTTTCTGCTTACGGCTCGGCGATGGAACACGGCGACCTGGGCGGGGCGATCCTGCGCAATATTTATCGCGGCGAGTCTGGGCACGCAGAAGCCGCAGCGGCGCTGGCGCACTATATCCGCTCAGCGTCTGCGCATCTTGCCAAATGCGATCTGGCGAATGACGCGCCGGATTTTGGTCCGTTGCCCGTCGCGGCGCGGTGAGTGTCATGACGGCACCCTTTGAACATATCTACGATCTTTCGCGGCTTTCCGATGCCGGCGACGAAATAGCCCTCGCGGCGAAAGGCGAGGAATTGAAGCGCCTCGCCGTGTGGTTCGAAGTAACATCCGTGGAGAAACTCTCCGCCACCATCACGCTGGCCAAACTTGCACCGAACCGCTTTCGATACGATGCCGCGTTTGTCTGCGATCTGACGCAGGATTCCGTCGTGTCGCTGGAGCCGGTTTCCAACCATGTCGAAGCGCAGTTTTCGCGCGAGCTGCACGTCGCACAGCGCATGCGCCGGGCGGCCCAGGACGAGCCGGAAACGATCCCGCTGGTCGGCGACGAAGATGTTCCCGAGGTGCTCGACAACCCGCGGTTCGATCTGGCCGGCCCCCTCCTGGAGGAGATGTCGCTGGCCCTCGATCCCTATCCCAGGGCGCCGGGGGAGGCCTTCGCCGGGCCGGCGGAACTCGGCGATAGGTCGGAAAGTCCCTTTGCCGTTCTCAAGAAATTGAAGGATAGCGGCTGAACGCCACAATATTTGGTGGGAAAACTCCCTTGAATCCCAAGCGGCTTTAATGTTCACTCCGCCGCTCGTTTTGCCACCCCCATCGGAAATGGCAGGCGCGCCGCTGTGGCGACGCAAGCCGCTGATTCGGTATTGGTTTTTGAAGGAGCTTTCCCGCCATGGCGGTCCCAAAAAGAAAAACTTCGCCATCGCGGCGGAACATGCGCCGGTCGCACGACAAACTGGCGCCGACCAGCCACAACGAATGCCCGAATTGCGGCGAACAGCGCCGTCCCCATCACGTTTGCGGTGCGTGCGGTCACTATCGCGAACGCGAGGTCGTGAAGGCCCAGAGCTGATCGGCTTCGTGTGGTCGCATCGTATAAGATGCGCAATCCACGCGGCGAAAAGGCAATGGTGACCCCAACTCTCACGGTTTCCATAGACGCGATGGGCGGCGATGCCGGGCCCGGCGTCGTCGTGGACGCGGTTGCGCGTGCCGTCGTTCGCCATCCCACGGTGCATTTCATTTTGCATGGCGATGAAACGCAGCTGAAAGCGCTGCTCGACAAAAAGCCGAAACTCGCCGCGCGCATCACCGTCACGCATGCCCCTGATCGCGTCAGCATGGAAGAGAAGCCCAGCGTCGCCATGCGCCGTGGCCGCAACACATCCATGTGGCACGCCATTGAATCCGTTGCGAAGAAAGAAGCGGACGTCATCGTCTCTGCGGGCAACACCGGCGCGCTGATGGCGATGTCGATGGTTCAGCTTCGCATCATCGAAAACATCGACCGCCCCGCCATCGCCGCGCTGTGGCCGACCAAGCGCGGACAGAGCGTCGTGCTGGACGTTGGCGCGAATATCGGCACCGACGCCGACCAACTCGTCGATTTCGCCGTCATGGGACAGGCCTTCGCACGCGCGGTTCTTGGCCTTGAAAGGCCCACCGTCGGCATCCTCAACGTCGGCGCCGAAGACGTGAAGGGCAACGAGCATGTACGCGGCGCGGCGCATATCCTGCGCAATGCCGATCTGCCCATCGAATTCTGCGGCTTTGTCGAAGGCGACGATATTTCCGAAGGCACTGTCGATGTTGTTGTCACGGACGGCTTCACCGGCAATGTCGCGTTGAAAACGGCGGAAGGCACGGCGCGGCTCGTCATCCATTTTCTGCGCAGCGCGCTCAAGCGCTCTCTGCTGGGCCGCATTGGTGCGCTATTCGCCATCGGTGCCTTGCGCATCCTGGGCCGCAAGCTCGATCCGCGTTCTTCCAACGGCGGCATATTCCTGGGCCTGAACGGCGTCGTGGTGAAGAGCCACGGCGGCACCGATGCGCTTGGTTTTGCCAGCGCTCTCGACATGGCCATTGATATGTCGCGCGCCAACATCATTCCGAAAATCATCGCCGATCGCGCGGGGCTTGCTCCGCCGGCCGCCGCCGCAGGCGTTTCCGGAGCCTGAGTCTCGTGAGCGTTATTCGTTCTCATATCATTGGTTGCGGTGCGTTTCTGCCGGCTGGCGTTCTCACAAACGCTGAACTCGCCAAGCGGGTAGACACCAGCGACGAATGGATTCGCGATCGCACAGGCATCGAGCGCCGCCACATCGCCGCGAAAGGCGAGACAACGTCCGATCTGGCGTTCAAGGCTGCCGAGGCCGCATTGGCCGATGCGAAGATCGGTGCGGATGAACTGGACCTGATTGTCGTCGCAACCACGACACCCGACGAAACCTTCCCGTCGGTTGCGACCAAGATTCAGGCGCAGTTGGGCATGACGCGCGGCGCGGCATTCGATGTGCAAGCGGTGTGCTCCGGTTTTGTGTACGGCCTTGCGGTCGCGGACAATTTCATCCGCTGCGGACAGGCCAAAACGGTTTTGCTGATCGGCGCCGAAACCATGTCGCGCCTGATGGACTGGACGGACCGGACGACCTGCGTGCTGTTCGGCGACGGTGCGGGCGCCGTTGTGCTGCGCGCCGGCGAAGGCGAGGGCACCGCGGCGGATCGCGGTGTGCTCAACACCAAGCTCTATTCCGACGGAAGGCTCCACGACATGCTCTATGTCGATGGCGGTCCGTCCACGACGGGCACCACCGGCTTCCTGCGCATGCAGGGCAAGGAAGTGTTCAAGCACGCGGTCATCAACATCGCCGATTCGATTCTAGCCTCCGCCGATGCCGCCGGCGTGGCGGTGGCGGACATCGACTGGTTCGTGCCGCATCAGGCCAACCAGCGCATCCTGGACGGCACCGCGCGCCGGTTGCATCTGCCCGGCCAGCGCTTCATTTCGACGATTGCCGAGCACGGTAACACCTCGGCCGCCTCTGTCCCGCTGGCTTTGGCCGTGGCCGTGGCCGACGGCCGGATCAAGCGCGGGGATCTGGTCCTCATGGAAGCCATGGGCGGCGGCCTGACTTGGGGCGCTGGCTTGGTACGCTGGTAGTCCACCAGTTTAAGGAACCGGCCTATCCCTTTGACGTTGACGGGAAATCCGCCGCCGCATAGCTTTGCTCCCAGCCGATAGAGTCGCGGGAACCCATGACGACCAACACCCTCACCAGAGCCGATCTCACCGAAGCCGTTTTCAA
>DATCFN010000261.1:0-2121 GCA_036509475.1 Rhizomicrobium sp.
TAGATGCGTTCGCAATAGGCGATCTTGTCCTCCATCGCCGCGCGCCCCGGACCGATCACGTTCACCGAATTGGTGCGGCGTGTCTGGCCTTCGGCAAGGCGGATCAGCCAGCCGTCGTAAAATATCTCCTTCAGCGCGGGCCATGCGTTGAGGCACGCCTCCTCGACACAGGCACTTAAGCGGTCCATCTCCATCGCATCCTCCATGCCACTGGACGCGTGGGACAAACAAAAAGCCCCGCGCAAACGGCGGGGCTTTGAACAACTCACGTGATTGCCACGCGCGTTTACACCGCCCCTCCGATGGAGCAACGGCGTCGCGCAGTGGTGGTCACGAATTTCATGGCGCGCACAATACGCAAGGCTGCGCCGATGGCAAGAGTTCAGATGACTTCAAAAGCGAACAGAAGAGTGATGATCGTGAGCGCCGCCAGACCGCTGACGAAGAGAATATCGGATGCCCGCTCCATGACCCGGAACGTGGGAGTGCCTTCGTCGAAACGCATGCCGATATAGGCGATGAAGGAGCTGAGCAGGAAAATACAGGCGTTCAATGAGCAGTAGATATCGACGTTGCTGGGTCCGATATGACCTTCAGCCACCTTCACCAGCCCTACTTCGGTGACGCAGACTGCAATCATCGCGACCGAATTCGGCAGGATCTGGCCGATCAGCTTGCCATGAACCATTCTTCCCTCCGCAATGCCCCGGACATGTTGCGGAAGGAACAGGCCGTTCGGAAGCAGATCGTCGTTACGGCCCGGTTAAATTCCGGCAATATGGGACCGGTCGAAATTGCAGATGTTCAAAAGCCAGCGGGCATCTTCTCAAAATGCGGATCGGCGCGTTCGTAGGCATAGGACGCGGCCAGCACGCCAATGTCGTCGAACATCCTGCCCACAATCTGCAAGCCTACCGGCAAGCCGTCTGATGTGAAGCCGCAGGGCACGCTGGCCGCCGGCTGCTGCGTCAGGTTGAACGGATAGCTGAACGGCGACCATGCCATCCAGGCGCGGCCGTCATCGCCCAGCGGCGACAGCAAGCCGACATCAAAGGCCGGCGTCGCCAAAGCGGGCGTTAGAAGAAAATCATAGCGCTCCATGAAAACGCGCATCCGGCTGCCATAAGCGCCACGCGCGAGATTGGCCTGCAGATAAGTCTTCTTGTCGATCTTCACGCCCTCTTCCACCATGCGGCGCAGGCCGGGATCGAGTTTTTCTTTCTGTGCATCGGTGAGATCGCCCAGAGCAAATCCGGCGCCCGACCACCACAGTTTCTGGAACGTGTCGCCCGTATCGGCAGCGGACGGCGGATCGACCTGTTCGACATGCGCGCCCATCGCCTCAAAGCGTTTCACGGCGGCAGCAACCAGCGTTTCGACTTCCGGCACGATCTTCTTCACCCAGCCCAGACGCGGCGAATAGGCAATGCGTTTGCCGCGCATGCTTTCCTCCAGCCCCGCGGCATAATTCGTCGACTCGTGAGGCAGGTTGAACCAGTCGCGTGGATCGGGCTTGGCGATCACGTTCATCAGCATGGCGCTGTCCATCACGGTGCGGCTCATCGGCCCGACATGGGCCAGCGTGCCGAACGGCGACAGCGGATAGGCAGCAACACGGCCGAAGCTCGGCTTCAAACCATAAGTGTTGGTGAAACTCGCCGGGATGCGAATGGAGCCGCCGCCATCGGTGCCGAGCGCCAGCGGACAGAAGCGCGCCGCGAGCGCGGCCGACGATCCGCCCGACGAACCGCCGGGCGTTTTGTCTTTATTCCACGGATTGCGCGTGATGCCGGTGAGCGGCGAATCCGTCGAGCCTTTCCAGCCGAATTCCGGCGTGGTTGTTTTGCCGATCAGCACCGCGCCGACTTCTTTCAATCGCGCGACCGTGGGCGCGTCTTCGTCCCATGGTCCTTTCGGATCGACGCTGTAGGAACCGCGCCGTGTCGCCCAGTCTTTGGTCAGAAGCAGATCTTTCACCGCGACCGGCACGCCGTCCAGCGGCGACAGTGGATTGCCTTCCTGCCAACGCTGCTCCGATGCTTCGGCCTGGCTCATCGTCGTGTGCGCGTCGATCAGGCAGAACGCATTGATCTCGGAATCCAGCGCCTCGATGCGCGCGAG
>DATCFN010000262.1:0-7415 GCA_036509475.1 Rhizomicrobium sp.
CGAACGAACTTATCGGCGCGGGCTATGGATCGGCCGGCGAGCGCTGCATGGCGATCTCGGTCGCCGTGCCGGTCGGCGAGAAGACCGCCGAGGCGCTGGTGAAAAGGCTGAAGCCGCGCGTGGAAGCCTTGCGCGTCGGCATCCCCACCGATCCGGACGCCGATTACGGCCCCATGGTCACCGCCGCGCAGCGCGAAAAGGTGAAGGATTATATCGAGATGGGCGTGAAGGAAGGCGCGGAACTCGTCGTCGATGGCCGCGGCTTCAAGATGCAGGGCTATGACAAGGGCTTTTACCTTGGCGGCTCGCTGTTCGACCGCGTCACGCCGAACATGAAAACTTATCAAGAAGAAATCTTCGGCCCGGTGTTGCAGATTGCCCGCGCCAGCAACTTCGACGAGGCCATCGCATTGCCTTCCACCCACCAATACGGAAACGGCGTCGCCATCTTCACGCGCGACGGCGATGCGGCGCGCGAATTCGCGGCCCGGGTGAATGTCGGCATGGTCGGCATCAACATCCCGATCCCGGTTCCGCTGGCCTATCACACCTTCGGCGGCTGGAAGCGCTCGGCCTTCGGCGACGTCAACCAGCATGGCACCGAGGGCGTGCGGTTCTGGACGAAGATCAAGACCGTGACGCAGCGCTGGCCCAAAGGCGGCGTGCGCGAGAATGCCAGCTTCGTCATTCCAACAATGGACTGACGTGAATTTCAGATATTCGGGGGCTTTGGGTGATGAACGACGATGACGATACGGGGCGGCTGACCGCGCGCGAATGGATAGCGGCGCGGCTGGTGATCGTCGGCGGCTTTGTCGTGGCGATTCTTGTCGCCGGCTATTTCACCTGGCAGCAGCACCTGCAGACGCAAGACCTGGCGAATGCGCAGATGCAGGCCACGGCACAGCAGGCCGCGGCACAGGCGATTCAGCAGACGACCTCGCAATCCATCGCCCGCGCCAGCCTGATCCTGTGCCTGCGCGAGCTGGTCAATGCGCAGACCATGGGCATCATCCCCGCTTTTGGAAAACTGGTGAGTCAGATGCCGGAGCCAGGCGCATCGCGCGGCCGCTATTCCTGCATGGCGGGCACGGACGTCGCCAAATACAAGATCACCGGCGATCTGGTCTGCCGCCAACTACAAAAAGCCGAATGCGTGAAGATCGTCAGCATCGCCAGCGACGACGGCACCGTTCTGTATCAGAATCCCAAATAGCGATCGGGCGGCGCTATTTCACGCCGCCAAGCTTGCAGATGTATTTCCACTGTTCCGGCGTCACCGGCTGAACCGACAGCCGCGCCTCGCGCACCAGCACCATGTCTTTCAATTTCGTATCGGCTTTCACCGCCGCCAGCGTCACCGGCTTGGGCACGTCCTTGACCGCTTTGACATCGACCAGACCGAACTTGCCGGTTTCGTCGGTGGGATCGGGTTTGTATTCGGCGATGACTTCCACGATGCCGACGATCTGCTTCTCGTCGCCGGTGTGATAGAAGAAACCCAGATCGCCCTTCTTCATCGCTTTCATGTGTTTGGCGGCGGCGTAGTTGCGCACGCCGCTCCACGGCTCGCCTTTGGCGCCGCGCGTCTTCTGCATGTCCCATGAAAAAGTTTCGGGCTCGGTCTTGAACAGCCAATGCGCCATCAGAGTTTCGCCTCGCAGAAATTCGCTGTCATCTTCCACGGCCGGATGTCCGAGGATTTGAACAGGCCCGCTTTCACATAGGGATCGCTGGCGTGCCAAGCTTTGGCGGCGTCCATGTCGGCGGCTTCGAAGATGATGAGGCTTCCGGCCATGCCGCCGCTCGCATCGAGGAACGGGCCGCCCAGACGCACGACCGCCGTTTCCTTCACGAAGGCCATGTGCTGTTCGCGCACGCTCATGCGCAATTCCAGTGCGTTGTCTTTGTCGATTGCGGTCAGCACGAAATACATCGGTTACTCCGTCGTTAGAGGGCGTGACATCAGGCGCGGGATGGCGGCGTCGAGCGTGACGCCGCCGCTCAGGATTTCCGCCGTCGTCTCGGCAATGGGAAGCTCGATCTTATGCCGCCTGGCGCGCGCCACCAAAGCCGGCGCGGTTGCCACGCCTTCGGCCAGCGGGCGTCCCGGCTTGAAAAGTTCTTCGCGCGGCACAGCTTTGCCGACATCCAGGCCGAACGCGTAATTGCGCGAGGACGCGCTTGTCGCCGTCAGCACCAGATCGCCCAGCCCCGACAATCCCATCAGCGTTTCAGATCGCGCGCCCATCGCTTCGCCCAACCGGCACAGTTCGGCGAAGCTGCGCGCAAGAAGCGCCGCGCGCGCGCTTTCGCCAAGCCCCATGCCAGCGACGATTCCGCAGGCGATGGCATAAACATTCTTCGCCGCGCCGCCGAGTGCCACGCCCGCCAGATCGTCGCTGGCATAAGGGCGGAACGTCATGTGGCCGAAAGCCGATTGCAAAGCGCGCGCGATGTCCATCGTCTTCGCCGCGATGGTGACGGCGGTGGGAAGATTGCGCGCCACGTCGCGCGCAAAAGACGGGCCTGACAAAATCGCCGGTTCGCAATCGGGCACGGCTTCCACCAGCACCTCGGTCATCAATTTTCCGCTGTCGCGCTCAATGCCCTTGGCGCAAAGAACCAGCGGCGTTCCGGCGCGCAGATGCGGTTTCAGCAGCGCCAGCACGTCGCGCAAATGTTGCGCCGGTGCACCGATCAGAAGCGCGTCCGCTTGCGCCGCCGCCGCCAGATCGCCCGTCGCTGCAATCGCCGTTGGCAAAGCGACACCGCCGAGAAACAAACCATTCTCATGCTTCGAATTGATGGAATCGATAACTTCGGTTTCACGGGCCCAAAGGGTCACCCGGCGGCCCGCGAGTGCCGCGGCGGCGCCCAGCGCCGTCCCCCAGGCACCCGCGCCGATCACGCCGATATGACTATAAGCGTCTGTTCTAACTGTCATTTACCCACAGACTCTGTTCATGTTGCAGTGCAAAAGATTGAACACTTTATTGATTGTTCAGCAAAAACCCCTAGATTAAATGGACCAAAGAACAAGAACACGCCGGGGGAGAAAGACTGGGCATGACCAAGGATACCGTGCGCGACAAGATCGTCGAAGCTGCGAAAAAGCGTTTTTCGCATTTCGGGTATGGCAAAACCACGATGGCGGAAATCGCCACCGATTGTGCCATGTCGCCCGGCAATCTGTATCGCTTCTTTCCCGGCAAGCTCGACATCGCGGAAGCCATCGCCTGTCAGGATTATGAAGTCCATCTGACCCATTTGCGCAAGCTGGTGACGGCGCCGGGGCGCAATGCGCGCGAGCGGCTGCGCGACCTGCTGTTCGAAGAACTGCGCCGCACCTATCACAAGCTGGAGAAAGATCCGCGCGTTCTGGAAATGGCGACGCAGATCGGCCATGAGCGTCCGCAATTCATCAACTGGATGCTCGCCAATGAGCGCACCATTCTCGTCACGCTTCTGGAAGACGCCGAAAAGCGCGGCGAATTCGTGCCGCCCGGCGACCGCGAAGAAATCGCCGAGATGATCCAGTCGGCGACGATGAAGTTCCGCTATCCGCAGCTCTGGTCCAAGCTCACGCTGCCCAAGCTGGAGCGCGAGCTGGACGGCGTGCTGAACATCATGTTCGAAGGCCTTTGCCCGTGCAGCGTGGCGGAGCGTGCCGAGAAGCAGAAACGCGCGCACGCCGCCGCGTAACGCCCGCCTCTTCATTCCGCCACAAATATCGCGTAACAGCGTGCGCATGCGCCGCTTGATCCTAGCTCTCGCCATTGCCTTCACCGCGCCCGCGCTGGGCGCCGCGGCCCCGCAGCGGCCGGCCGAGTTCAATCCGTCGGACACAGCCGACCTCGACCGCGTCAGCGCCTATCTCAACGCCATCCACACGATGCGCGGATCGTTCATCCAGATCGGCCCGCAGGGACAGGTCGATCAGGGCAAGTTCTACATCATGAAGCCGGGCAAGATGCGCTTCGACTATGACGCGCCCAATCCGACACTGGTGATCAGCGACGGGATTTCCATCGCGGTTTACAATACCAAGCTGAACACGGCGAACCGCTATCCGCTGTCCTCGACGCCGCTGGACCTCCTGCTCTCCAACACGGTGGACCTGAAACGCAGCATGAGCGTGGTGAGCGTCGAGCATCAGACCGGCGAGTTGATCGTCAATGCGCGCTCCACCGACCGGCGCACGACGGGCAACATCACCATCGTCTTCAGCGTGCCCAATCTGGAATTGCGCCAGTGGACCATCGTCGACCCACAAGGCCTGGCGACCACCATCGACCTGCGCAACGTGCAGCAGGGCGTCGACCTGCCCGCCGCCGCCTTCCAGATCATGCATCACTAACGGCTCTGCCGCATTTGCATGACGGCAGAGCGCGCCGCTCGCCTTGCCCGCAAAAGCAGCGCCATGCGAGGCTTGCACCATGACAAAGCGTCCCGCCATCGTCGGCATTCCCTGCGACCATCGCATGGTCGGCAAGCACCCTTTTCACATGGTGGGCGAGAAATATATCGCTGCGTTGCGCGGCGGCGCCGGCGTTCTGCCGTTGCTCATTCCGGTTTTGCCGGACGCCATTGCGGCGGCGGAAATTCTGGCCAGCGTGGACGGGCTGTTCTTCACCGGCTCGCCATCCAACGTCGCGCCGAAATATTATGGCGGCACCGCACCGCGCGAGGGCGTGCTGCAGGACGAAAATCGCGATGCGACGACCCTGCCCCTGCTGCAAGCCGCCATCGCGCGGGGCACGCCGACCTTTTGCGTCTGCCGCGGCTTTCAGGAATTGAATGTCGCGCTGGGCGGCACGCTTTATCAGCACATTCAGGAAGTGCCTGGACGCTTGGATCATCGCGAGGACACCAGCGCGCCCCTCGAAGTCCAATATGGCCCCGCGCATGATGTGACGGTGCAGGATGGCGGGCTGCTGTCGACAATCCTGCGCGAGAAAACCTTCAAGGTGAACTCGCTGCACAGCCAGGGCATCGACCGCATCGCGCCCGGCCTGCATGCCGACGCCATCGCCCCCGATGGACAGATCGAAGCCGTTTCCATGCCGGGCGCGAAAGGCTTTCTCTTCGCCGCCCAATGGCATCCCGAATGGCATTGGGAGCAGAACCCCCAAAGCCGGGCGATCTATGCCGCCTTTGGCGAAGCCCTGCGCAACATTACAAGCGCCTAATTCGTGGCCATGCCGTTTTTTTGGCGCAGTTTCCGGGCCAGACTGCGGCCATGAAAAAGTCTCTCCTGCCGCTCTGCGCCAGCGCCATCCTGTCTCTCGCCGGTTGCGGCTTCGAAGCCCCCGCGCCCCAGCGCACGCCGCCGCCCGCGATGCCCGCGCCGCCGCTGTCGACGATCGCGGTGACGCTTTCGGTCCCGGTCGCGGACATCGTGGCGATGCTCAACCAGAAGACCGAGCAGCAGATCGCGCGCATGGACGACAAGAAAGTCGGCTGCTTCATCGCCAAGTGCAAAATGGATCTGATCGCCACGCGCACCGGCGCGATCACCGGCAGCGCGCAGAACGGCGGCATCGCCCTCAACCTGCCGTTCTCGGTGATGGCGCATATTTCGATGAAAGGCGGCTTCTTCAAAAGCGGCGGCGATGCCGACGCGATAGGACAGGCGCACGCCTTCACGACCTTGGGACTGACGCCCGACTGGGGCGTGCAGACGCACACGACCGGCGACGTGCAGCTATCGGATTCCGAATTGAAAGTCGGGCCGATGAAGATGAGCGTCACCGATCTGTGGAACAACAATGACGCGCATCTGTCCGACGCGATCTTCAAGCAGATGGACAAGCGCATCGGCACCGCGATCAAGCTGAAGCCGCAGGCCGAGAAATTGTGGGCGCGCGTGCAGCAGCCCATCCGCGTCGGCAAGCGCCCGCCCGCATGGCTGTTGCTGTCGCCCGAAGCGCTGCGCATCGGCCATGTGCAGGCGCAGAACAATGCGCTGATCATCTCGCTGGCCGCCGATGTGCGCGGCCGCGTCATCATCGGCGACACGCCGCCGGTGCCGGACAAGCCGGTCCCGCTGCCGCGGCCCGCGCCGCTGGGCACGCCGTCCAACGCGTTCGCGTTCACCATTCCCGTCACGCTGCCCTATGACGAAGCCGCGAAGCTCGCGCTCGACCGCATCCAGAAGAAGCCGCCGCATGTCGGCTCGTCGCAGATCAAGTTCACCAAGCTGCAAATCCTGCCGTCGGGACAGGACGTCATCGTCGCGGTGCGCTTTTGCGTGGCGCAGAGCTGGGATTATTTCGGCTGGTTCGACAGCTGCGGCGACGGCTACCTGCGCGGCACGCCCGTCTTCGATGCGGCGACGAACGATGTGCGCATCGCCAATGTCCATTACGACATCGGCACCGAGAGCGTGATCCTGTCGGCGATGCGCTGGCTGGCCGGCGATCAGCTCGCGCAACAGATCCAGCAGCATCTGGTCTTCAACGTTGCGCATGACATGGACAAGCTGGAAGCCAGCGTGACCAAGGCGCTCGCCAAGCCGCAAGGCAAAGGCGTCGTGATTTCCGGCCAGGTGCTGTCGTTCGGCGCGCCAACATTGGGCTGGACGGACAAAGGCTTCCTCGCGCTGTTCACGGCGCGCGGCACGGTCACGGCGAAACTCGATCTGAAACAACCGTGAGAATCATTTGGGGGGATTTGAAATGCTGAAGGACTTAACCGGCGCGTTGCTTGTGGGCGCAACGCTGGTGCTGTTGCAGATGGGTGTCGCACAGGCGGCGGTGGTGGAATCCACGGCCGACGGCTTCGCCATCGAGGAGACCGCGCATATCACGGCGGCACCGGACGCGGTCTATGCCGCGCTCATCCAGCCGCAGAAATGGTGGAATTCGCAGCACACGTTTTCGCATGACGCCGCGAACCTGTCGCTCGATGCGAAAGCCGGCGGCTGCCTGTGCGAAGCTTTGCCGGGCGGCGGCTCGGTGCAGCATCTCGTCGTGATCTTCGCCGATCCCGGCAAGACATTGCGGCTGAAGGGCGCGATGGGTCCGTTTCAGGGACAGGGCGTCGACGGCGCGCTCACCTTCAGCCTCACCGCGAAAGATGGCGGCACCGATCTGACGCTGGACAACAATGTCGGCGGTTACATGAAGGGCGGCTTCGGCAAATGGCCGCAAGCCGCGGACGGGATGCTGACCGATCTTGTCGCCCATCTGAAATTCTACGCGCAGAACGGCAAGCCCATGCCGGAAAATCCACCGGCCAAGTGACGGCGGCGCGGCGGGCTGATAGCGTTTGCGACAGACAAAGGGGCGTTCGCGATGATCACGGCCTATGCGGGATATAATTTCCAGCCGATCGTGAAGGGCATTTTGCGCGACCTGCGCGTGCTCTGGGCGCTGGAGGAATTGGGTCTCGGCTACGACACGCATTGGATG
>DATCFN010000263.1:0-2041 GCA_036509475.1 Rhizomicrobium sp.
AGATTACGGCCCGATGTTCCGCGCCTTCTACGGCAAGGATCCGGATATCGGCCCGATGGTCGAGCATCGCGGTCTGGTGATGCCGAAGTAAGCGGCGTCACTCGAATTTGAACTGGGTCGGGGAGGAGCGATGCTTCTCCCCGATTTTTTTGTTAGAGATACGCGAGCAGACCCGTGGCGCCGACGACGGACCAGATGAGCCCGAGCGTCAATGCGATGGCCGCCAGCGCCGCCACAAAAGCAATCCCCAGCAGCAAGCCGTCCTCTTCAAGATAGGCAAAAGAGATCAGCGCGATTGCGAGGGTCGGCGGGATATAGGCGAAAGGCAGCGGCAAGATTATCGCGATCGCCAGCAGCAGGTCGATCGTCCCGACAAAGCGTTTCGTCAGCCATGCCGGCGCTGGAATGTGCAAAGGCGTATGCGCTTCAATAAAGCGAAACACCGGAATGACCCGCAGAACCCAGCGCGCGAGATGCCGCGTCGGGATTGTACGCCGCGCAAGAAAGCCCGGCAGCACAGGGCTTTCACGGCCTAGCATCATCTGGATGGCCGGAATGGCGAGAAAGAATCCGGAGAAGGACGCGATGCCCGGCGCCAGTCCCAGCAGCGACAGAACCAGCATCACCAGTCCGAAGGACCGGCTCTGCAAATGCACCATGATCCAGCCCAGGCTGATGGAATCCGCAGGCGCATCGCTCAGCAACTGCTCCAGCGCGGCCGATGTCGGAAGAGGAGCCTGCGCCGGTTGGTTCATCGCGCCATCATGCGCAGACCCGCGCAAACTATCAAACGCGATGGCGGTTCAGCGCGTGAAGGCAGCGTTGTTCACATAAGCGGCCAGCCGCGCGCCCGCGATGACGAGATGGGAAAGCGCAACCATGTCCGCCGGCATTTCGGAACGCCAGACGTCGAGCAAAAGACAGGCGCGCACCTGATCCGTGCCGTTGAGAACTTCATGCGTGTAGGTGTCGTCCCACAGAAGCGTGCCGCCATTGTCCAGCCGATATTCCTCGCCATCCACCCATAGGATAGCGCCGAGGCGTCCGTCGCTATCGCGCGGCATGGAAAGGCCCAGATGAAAGCGCACCACCCCGCGAAACGGTCCGCGGTGTGGGGGAATGTGTTTGCCCGGCGCGAGAAACGAGAACGAGGCCGAGAGAACCGAAGGACAGCTTTTAACCAGCGCCGCGGTGACCGGACAACGCTCCAGATTGCGCGGCACGTCGTGGCCATACGCTTTGAGCACAAAGACGCGCCAGTCATGGCCGTCATTGGCGGAGATCGGTTCCTGCGCGCTCATCAATTCATGAAAGCGCGGTACCGAAGAAAGGCCGCGCGCCACCATCATCGCTTCATCACGGATGCCTTGCCATGACGCCGCGAAGGCCGGGGCGTCGGGAAAATAGCGGTCGTGGTCGAGAATCGCCGGCGCCTGAATGCGATGGTCGTAGATGTTGCGCATGGCGTCGGCGAGGGCGCCGTAAAACTTTGGCATGGAGAAGTCCGGATCCAGGAGTTCGAGGAATGTAACGACAGCCAAAACGAAACGACCGCTTATTCCATAGGTTCCCATATGGGCGGGATGAAGGCAAAATTATAGGCTTTTCCTCGAGAATCACGTCTGCGGCGGCAAATTTTTCGCCGAATTCACACGCCGCCGCCATGTGCGCGGATGATCGCTTTCGCACGGGCGAGACTTTCGCGCACGCCCTGATGAACGCGGCCGACGGTGATGACCGATTGAACGCCCGGTGCGTATTCGCCCGGAAACGAAGCGCGCACCGAGATGACCGCGCCGGCATTGATCGCGACAGACGTTCCGTTCGGCCGCGTGAAGTTCACCTTCACACCGCCACCACCTGCGCCGCCATTTTCCAATGTGTTGGTGATGTGTCCGACATAGGTTTGCGTTTCCGCGGGCAGCAACCCGCCGTCCACCAGGCGCGCTTCGAGATTGCCGGGCCCATCATTATACGCGGCGAACATCGCGGGATACGGATACTTGCTGCGCAGAAAGCTGAGATAGGCTGCGCCGGCCAA
>DATCFN010000264.1:0-12510 GCA_036509475.1 Rhizomicrobium sp.
GCCACCGGCGCACCAAGAAACACGAAGACGACGATCAGCAGGATCGACGCCAGGAAATCCACCAACACGTTGACCCAATGGCTTTGCAGGGTGGGCAGGTGCGCCAGGCCGTATTGCAGCCCGACAAACAACAGAACGAAAAGGATCAGGGTGAGGATAAGCGACTTCAGCACCACGCCCGCGGAGGCGCGGTCGAAGATCATGGCGAACGCCTTGCCTGCGCTTGCGAACATTTGCCCGCTCCTCTATTGGCGCTGTTATAGCCGTTGAAAGAAGGCAATCCCATGACCTCTACCTATGACGTGGCCGGGCTCGGCAATGCGATCGTGGACGTGCTCGCACCCGCCGATGACGCCTTCCTTCTCAAGCACAATATCGCCAAGGGCGTGATGACCCTGATCGACGAGTTTCGCGCCGATCAGCTTTTGAAAGTGCTGGAAAAAGGCGTCGAAGCGGCCGGCGGCTCGGCAGCCAACACCATGGCAGGCCTGGCCTCGCTGGGCGGCAGCGGTGTCTATGTCGGCAAGGTCAAGCGCGACCGGTTGGGCGAAAGTTTCTCGCGCAGCATGAAGGACACCGGCCTGCGCTTCGCGGTGCCGATGGCCGATGGCGGCGCGTCCACCGCCTGCTGCCTCATCGCGGTGAGCCCGGACGGCCAGCGCAGCATGAGCACGTATCTGGGCGCGAGCCGCGAGTTGACACCGGCCGATATCGACGAGGCGGACATCGCCGCATCGTCCGTGATCTATGTCGAAGGCTATCTGTGGGATGCGCCGGAGCCCAAAGCCGCCATCAAGAAGGCAATGGCCGCCGCGAAGAAAGCGGAGCGCAAAGTGGCGTTCACGCTGTCCGATCCGTTCTGCGTGTCGCGCTGGCGGGACGAATTCCGCGCCCTGTTGACGTCGGACATCGACATTCTTTTCGCCAACGAGGAAGAATCCAAGGCGTTGTTCGAAGTCGAAAATTTCGACGACGTGTTGCAGGCGTTGCAGGTATGGAACGGTACCGCCGCCATCACACGCTCGGAAAAAGGTTGCGTCGTCGTGCGTGGGTCCGAAGTGCATGTGATCGACGCGGTTGCGGTGAAGCAGGTCGTCGATACGACCGGCGCGGGCGACCAATTCGCCGCCGCGTTTCTTTTCGGCTTCACGCACGGCAAATCGCTGTCGGATTGCGGGCGGCTTGGCTGCCTCGCCGCCGCCGAAGTGATTTCGCACTACGGCGCGCGGCCGGAAACTTCGCTCAAGGATCTGGCGCGGAAGGCCGGGCTGCTCTGATCATTCGCTTTTGGCCGTGCGCAGTCATGCGATGGCAAACAGCACCATCCCGACAAAGCGCATGCCGCCCCTATTCTCCGATAATGTGCAGCGCGATCTGGCGCGTGTGCGGCACGTCGCGGTGTTCGTACAGGTAAAGTCCCTGCCAGGTGCCAAGCATCCATTCCCCGTTTCGCACCGGTATGGACAGCGACGTCTGTGTCAGCGCCGCCCGGATGTGGCTGGGCATATCGTCGGGGCCTTCGGTCGTGTGGCGATAGAGTTGAACATCGCGCGAGACGAGGCGATGAAAGAAATTTTCCAAATCGTGCAGCACATCCGGATCGGCATTCTCCTGGATCAGCAGCGACGCGGAGGTGTGGCGTATGAAGCAGGTGAGCAGGCCGTCGCGGATTTTTGATGCGCCGACGAAATTTCCCGCGCCGCCCGTGACATCGTGAAGACCCGGGCCTTTGGTTTTGATATCGAGTGTGCCGAAAGCCTGTTTCATCGTTCTTTCTTGCGCAGATAGACGTATAACGCGCCGGAGCCGCCATGGCTGCGATGGGCGCTCCGAACATCGGCGATAAACGGCGCGAGATCGGGCTCACCGAGCCAGCGCGGTGTCATGGTGCGAAGAACGCCGCGCCGGCGGCTTTCTTTTTCCAGATCGAAAGGTTCATCCGGCGCGGCTGGTTTCGCGCCCTTGCCGGTCACGACGATCACCAGACGCAGGCCGCGCGCGCAGGCCCCGCGCAAAAACGTCGCCAGCGCGCGATGCGCGGCGCTTTCGGTCAAGCCATGCAGGTCGAGGCTGGCCTGCGGCTTCAGATCGCCCTTGCGCAGCCGGTCGGCGGTGTTGCCGTCCAGACCGGAATATTTCGGCGGCTTGGGCTGCGGGCCCGCTTTCGCCGCATCCGGTTTGGCGGCCTTGGCTTTCGGCGGCACCAGCGGAATGGTTTCGCGAAACGCTGTTTCGAACAGCGTGCGCTCCTCGGCGCTGACGGCGCGTCTGCGGGTCACGGCACGCTGTATTCTGTATACGGAGCAATACGCTGCGCGAGCGATTTCGGCAGCAGGACATAGAGTTTGCCGGCAGATTTCAGACGGCCGGCAATGGCTTCCGCATCCGCGCCGAAGCCCCAGAACACATCGCCCCGCACGGCGCCCTTGATCGCGCCGCCGCTATCCTGCGCCACCATCAGCGTGGCCAGTGTATGATCGGCATGATCAGGATCGGCGTCGGGCCGCGTCGCCGCCACGAACATCGGCGCGCCCAGCGGATGCATTTTCATGTCGACGGCGAGGCTGGCACGCGGCGTCAACGGCACGCCCTCGCTCCCGTCCGCACCTTCATTCGGATCGCCGATCGGCACTTCGCGGAAGAACACAAAGGACTTGTCCGTTTCCATCACGCGCCGCGCGTCTTGCGGATGATCTTTCAGCCAGCGCCGGATGACCTGCATCGACATGCCGTCGCGCGGCACACCCATATTGATCAGGGTCCGTCCGACGGCGGTGTAAGGCTGGCCGTTCTGCGCATCGTAATTGACCCGCGCCATCGCGCCGTCATCGAAACGCACACGGCCCGAGCCCTGGATATGCAGGAAAAACACGGCGATGGGGTCGTCCGCGTAGAACAGCACTTTTCCATTGGGCAGGCCGCCTGCGTCTATATCGCCACGCGACGGGCAGCGCACCAGCCTGTGGCCATCCACGCATCCCGTAAAATGACGCCCGGCGAGATCGTCCGCAAAAAGGCTCGCATCCACAGCGACCAGATTGTCCGGCGTCGCATAGACCGGTGTTTGATAAGCGCCGTGTTGCGTGCGGCTGCCGTGGATTTCCGGCTCGTAGTATCCGGTGAACGTGCCGTTCGGATCATTGCCGGACGAAATCGCAGCCGGCGCCGCCCAGCTTTCAAAGAACGCGCGCGCTTGTGTGGCGCTTACTTCGCCCGAGGGAACGGCGCGGCAGGCCGGGCGCCAATCGGCGACAGTCCCGGCATAACCCGCACCACCCATCGCAGCCGTATCGGGTTTTTTCGCCAGTGCAGCGCAGCTTCGCGCGAATGCGGTTAGCGCGAGGCGGGGATCGGATTGCTTCCATCCGGGCAGATCGGAAAAGGCGACGGGCGTCAGCCGCAGTGACGGCACAAGAAAAGGAGTCGCGCGATGCGTCGCCCACCACGCCAATGCGGCGGCAACGGACAAAAGAACGAGGATGAAAAGAAGGCGCCCCCGCGCCATTTATGGGTGCGTCTCGCCGCCCGATGTCGCAACCAGAGTCCAGTTCGGATCGCTGGCGCGCACATTGCGTTCGAAAGACCACACATCGGTCACTTCGCGCACCGACTTGGGATCGCCATCGACCACCGCGCCGTTCGCATCCATCGTCGCGGAAATAAACTGCGTCACGAAAGCCACGGTGACGTCGGCGCTTTTGCCCTTCATCACCGCTTCCACGACCTTGCTGTCCTTGAAGCCGACGAACGTGAAGGTCACTTTTTCCTTGCGCTCTTCGCGTTGGCGCATGACGCCATCGAACGCTGCATAGACTTCGTCGCTGAGCAGCGGCTTCAGCGTAACGCGATCGTTGGCCGCGAAGGCGGTCACGATCAACTCATAGGCGTGACCGGCCCCCGCCAGGAAATGATCGAGGTCGAAGCTGCGGTCCACGGCCTTGATGTCGGCCAAGCCCCGCGCGACGGGATCGTTCTGCGCGTCGATGGAACGCGGCGGCACGGGAAGCGCCACGACATTGTCGCCAGGCGCGGCTTTATCGGCGGGCGGGCTCAGTTGAAAACGGTCCCGCGGGGGTTGTTCGTGGCCCGTGCGGCGGCCCAGCACCGAATAGAGGCGGAACAGGATGAAGCCCGCGACCATCGCCAGAAGAAGGATTTCAAAAAGCTCGGAATTCGCCATCACGCAATCGATCCTGTCCGCCGCTGTGCGGCTCACTGCCAAGCTAGACCCGCCTCGCACCCCGGTCCAGCGCGACGCCAACAAGGGCCATGGGCAATTAACCCGGAAAACGCAGTTGTTCTGCGACATCACTGCGGCGAAAGCGTGGTCAGCTTGTCAGGCCTCGCTATTCCGTGATAGCCGAGCCGCGATTTTTCAGGCGAGCACGACATGAGCGAAGGCAATTCCGGTTCCAGCGTCCCGGCGGGTGAAGGCGATGCAGGTTTCCGCATGCAGGTGCTTGGCCAGTATGTGAAGGACCTCTCCTTCGAAAACCCCGGCGCGCCCATGAACATGACCGTGCGCCCCGCCATCGACCTGGGCGTCGATCTGCAGGCCCGCCGCCTCGATCAGGATCATTTCGAAGTCGAGTTGAAATTGCGCGTCTCCGCCAAGGCGGAAGAAAAGACGCAGTTTCTTCTGGAACTGCTCTATGGCGGCTTGTTCCTGGCGCAAAATGTTCCCGACGAATATCTGCAACAGATGCTTCTGATCGAAGCGCCGCACATGCTGTTCCCGTTCGCGCGCCGCGTGGTGGCCGATACGATCCGCGACGGCGGTATGCCACCCCTGATGATCGAGCCGATCGATTTCGCGGCGCTTTATCGCGCCAAGACGGCGGAAGCGCAGGCGGCCGGTTCGCCGCCGCCGGGTGTGCCGGGAATCTAAAGCCCTACTTCCAACTCCAGACCGCGTCGGATCCAAGCTCTTTGGATACGAAGCTGGCATGCGCCTGCAATTCCAGCTCGGTCACGCGCGGGCCGAGTGGAGTCGGGCGCAGGCGCGCGACAATGACGATATCGTCCACGACGACTTCACCGTCGCGCGGCGCCAGTTTCAGATGCGTCTGACGGCCGCCGACCAGTTCGAGATAGACCCGCGCTGTGAGTTCGGCATCGAGCAGCGCGCCATGTTTGAACCGTGCCGTCAGATCGACGCCGAAACGCCGGCACAGTTCGTCGAGCGAATAGCGCGCGCCGGGAATCTTCGCCTTGGCGATCTCGATCGTATCGATCGCGCGGGCATGCGGGATCGGCGGATGGCCGGTGCGGTGCAACTCGCTGTTGACGAATTTCAGGTCGAAGCTGGCATTGTGAATCACCAGCGGTGCATCGCCCAGAAATTCCAGCAATTCCTCCACGACATGTGCGAAAAGCGGCTTATCGGCCAGAAACTCGTCCGTTAGGCCGTGAACTCTCTGGGTCTCGATGGGCACCAGCCGTTCGGGATTGAGATAGGCTTGGAAACTGCGGCCGGTCGGCAAATGATCCACCAGCTCGACGCAGCCGATTTCGACAATGCGGTCACCGGTCGCCGGATCGAAGCCGGTGGTTTCCGTGTCGAGGACAATCTCACGCATGATTTTTTTCCGCGGCGATTTTCTCGCGCAATGTTTTGACGATCATTTTGACCTGTTCGAAAGCGTGATCCAGCCCTTTGTCCGTCACAACCACGAAATGGGCTTTTGCACGCTTTTCTTCGTCGGGCGTCTGGCGCGAGAGGATCTGTTCGAACTTTTCCACAGTCATGCCCGGCCGCTCCAGCACCCGCGCCCGCTGAATATGGGATGGCGCCGAAACAACGACAACCGCGTCCATGCGCTGATGGCCGCCAGTCTCAAACAACAGCGGAATATCCAGCACGACCATATCCGCGCCACCAGCCACGGCCCTGGCGAGAAAGTCGCGCTGCGTTTGGGCGACCAGCGGATGCACGATGGCTTCCAGCTTCTTGAAGCCAGACGGATCGGCGGCTAGCGCCTTCGTCAGAAGTGCCCGGTCCACCCGGCCGCCCTGTACCGTTCCGGAGAACGCCTTTTCGATTTCTGAAACCGCCGCGCCGCCCGGCTCATAGAGCGCATGCACATTCGCGTCGGAATCGTTCACCGGAATGCCGAGGCGCGCGAACATCTTTGCCGTTTCGCTCTTGCCCATGCCGATGGAGCCGGTCAAGCCGATCAGATATGGCATTTCAGCCATGCCGCAGGCCTTTTTTCAATTCCGCACGGAGCGCCGGATTGACCTTCGGCGCCTCGCCGTAGAAAGCCTCGAAGGCCGGCACAGCCTGATGCATCAGCATGCCGAGACCGTCGACAATGCGATGCCCTGTCGATTGCGCGCGTTTGAGCAGATCGGTTTCCAGCGGATTGTAAACCAGATCACAGACGACGGCGTTGACGGGTAACGGTTCCAGCGCCAGATCGAGCGGCGCTGAACCAGCCATGCCGGCATTCGTCGCGTTGAGCAGGATGCCCACATCCTTCGCCGCCGCGGACCATTGATCCCAGGCAAAAGTCTTCAAGGGCGCTTTTACATTTTTGGCCATGTCGCGGATCAGCATGTCCGCGCGATGCAAATCGCGCCCGACAATCCGGATCTCGCGAGCGCCAAGTTCATCCAACGCCAGAACCGCGGCGCGCGCCGCACCTCCCGCGCCCAGGATCGCCGCGATCTTTCCCGCAAGCGCATTCTTTCCGAGTGCTTCGTGCAGACTCGCCGCCAGACCTGCCGCATCGGTGTTGCGGCCTTCAATGCGGCCATCGTCGCGAAACAGCAGAAGGTTCACGGCACCGGCCGCGAGCGCAGACGCATCGAGATCGTGAGCCAACGCGAAAGCCGCCTCCTTGTGCGGCAGCGTGACATTCACGCCGGCAAAACCCGTGTGGCGAAGCATATCGATCACGCGCGCAAAATCTTCTTTCGCAACATGCAACGGGATATAGGCGCCGTCGATCGCATGCGCCGTCAGCCAATAGCCGTGCAGGCGCGGCGACAGCGAGTGCGCCACCGGCCAACCGACAATCCCTGCGAGTTTTGCTTTGCCGCTGATGCTCATCGGCAAATCACACCTTGTTCGCGAAGGGCCGACAAGAGCGGAATGAGCGGCAGGCCCAGAATCGCGAAATAGTCGCCCTCCACCTGCGCAAAAAGCTGCACGCCGCGATCTTCCAGCCGATAGCAGCCGACGCCGGACAGCAAAGTTTCGCCGCCTGCCGCCAGATGCGCGTCCAGAAATGCATCGGAGAAATCCGACATGGTGAGCGTCGCCTTTGCGACATGCCGCCAGACCGCCGCGCCGTCTTTTGCCAACACCGCCGCGGAAAACAATTCGTGCTTCTTGCTCCGCAGCCGCATCAACAGATCGCGCGCCTGCGCCATCGTTTCGCATTTGCTGATCAACTGACCCTCAAAGAACAGAACCTGATCTGCGCCAAGTGTGAGCGCTCCGGGATGTGCCGCCGAAACGCGCAGCGCTTTCAGCTCCGCAAGCGCATCGGCCACCGCACGATGAGAATGTCTGGCGGCCAGCATGGAATCCTTGATCGCGTCTTCATCCACATGTGCGGGTGCAACGGTGAAATCCACCCCAGCGTGGCGCAGGATTTTCGCGCGGCTCTCACTGGCCGATGCCAGGATCAGGCGCGTCATTCCGCCTCGTGCCGCCGCTCGGCGAGCAGGTTCATCACCGATGCGGCCGTCTCTTCGACCGACCGCCGCGACACATCGATCACCGGCCATTCGCGCGTTTCGAAGAGTTTGCGTGTCGCGTTTACTTCCGCGCGCACCGCTTCCAGATCCACATAGGCTGTGTCGCGGACTTCGCCCAGCGTGTTGAGGCGGTTGCGGCGTACTTGCATCAGCCGGTCGGGCGACGCCCAAAGCCCCACGATCAGCGGTTTGGTGGCATTGAGGAGTTCGCGTGGCACAGGCACGCCCGGTACCAAGGGAACATTGGCGGCGCGCACGCCGCGAATGGCGAGATAGACGCAGGTCGGCGTTTTCGACGTACGGCTGGCACCAACAAGAACGACTTCCGCTTCGTCCAGGCGATCCAGCACCTGCCCGTCATCATGGGCAATCGTGAAGTTCAGCGCCTCAATACGTTCGTTGTAGCGTTGATCCAGATCGTGCTGGCCGCCAGGACGGTGCGTTTCGGCCGCACCCAGAAACTGGCGCATGGCCGCGATCGGCGCTTCCAGCACGTCGTAGATCGGAATGTTCAGCACGGCACAGGCGGCCGCGAGTTCCTTACGCAGGTCTGGATTGACCAGTGTGAAAAACACCAGCCCCGGTTCCTCGCGAATATGCTCGATCGCGCGGGCGAGCTGGCGAGCGCTGCGCACCAGCGCATAGAAATGTTCGTTGACCTTCACACCTTCGAACTGGGCAAGCGCCGCGCGGGCGATAGCGTTCAGCGTCTCGCCCGTGGCGTCCGATACGAGATGAACATGAAACTCTTTGGAATCGGAACTCACAGATCGATGCCCCGGCGCGACTGGTTGATCCCCATAGAATACACAGATTGGAAAGCGCGAACAGTTTGCACAGAGCGAGGCAAAGCCGCGCACAGCGTCTGGGATGGATTTGAGCTTTGCGTGGGCTTGAGCGACGCGCCGAACTTCCCTTGAGTCCGAAGCGCTTGCGGCCTAGACAGAATTTGGGTCCACGGATTTCTCCACAAATCACAGCCCCATCAGCAACGTCATCATCTTAAAGAAACTATCTTATTGAAGTATCTTATAAGAAAGCCGGTATTGTTTTCTCAATGAAACTCGCCGTTGTCCTGTTCAATCTGGGAGGACCGGATTCGCCGCTTGCGGTGGAACCGTTTCTGAGAAATCTGTTTTCCGACCCGGCGATTATCGCTTTGCCGGCGATGCTTCGAAAGCCGCTTGCTTGGTATATCGCAAAACGCCGTGCGCCGGTTGCGCAAGCGATCTATGCGAAAATCGGTGGCGCCTCACCCATCCTCCCAGAGACGCAGGCACAGGCGCGCGCTTTGGAGCAGGTGCTGTCGCACGAGGGCCGCGAAACGCGTGTGTTCGTCTCTATGCGCTGCTGGAAGCCATTCAGCGACGAGACGGCGCATGCGGTGAAAGAATGGAATCCGGATCGGGTTGTTTTGCTGCCGCTCTACCCGCAATTTTCCACAACCACGAGCGCGTCTTCGCTTGAGGATTGGAAAAGGGCTGCGCGCGATGCGGGTCTAACCCAACCGTCTTCGCTTGTTTGCTGCTATCCGCAGGATCCCGGATTCGTGGCGGCACAGGCCGCGCTCATCACCGAGGCGTTGGCGAAAAGAAAAGCGGGTGTGGATTATCGCTTGTTGTTATCCGCACATGGATTGCCGAAACGCACGGTTGCCAAAGGCGATCCCTATCAATGGCAGGTGGATAAAACGGCCGCTGCGATTGTGGAGAAGCTGAGGCTCGCTGTGGATTGGCGCGTTTGCTATCAAAGCCGCGTGGGTCCGCTCGAATGGCTGGGGCCGGCAACGGACGCTGAAATCCGACGTGCCGGCGCGGAAGGTAAGGGCCTCATCGTCGTTCCGATCGCGTTCGTCTCCGAGCATTCCGAGACGCTTGTGGAACTTGATCTGGAGTACGGGCATCTGGCGCGCAATGAGGGCGCGCCGGATTATCTTCGCGTGGCCGCGGTTGGCACACAGCCGGATTTCATCGAAGGTCTTGCGCGGCTGGTGCTGGACGCGGCACAAACCGGTGCCGTTGCAAACGGCTGCGGCGCGAGGATCTGCCCGCAACAATTCTCCAAATGCATTTATCGCTGAGACCTCGATGAGTGACCTTCTGCACGACCCGCAATTTTATCTCTGGATAAAAGCGTTCCATATCATTTCGGTGATCATGTGGATGGCGGGCATGCTC
This sequence comes from Rhizomicrobium sp., assembly GCA_036509475.1. GTDB lineage: Bacteria > Pseudomonadota > Alphaproteobacteria > Micropepsales > Micropepsaceae > Rhizomicrobium. Next base: position 9,885 of record DATCFN010000264.1, read on the forward strand.
TATCTGCCGCGCCTGTTCGTCTATCATTGCGAGACGGCGCCGGGCTCCGCGGAATCGGAGCGCTTCAAGGGGATGGAGCGCAGATTGCTACGGGTGATCATCAATCCGGCAATGATCGCGACCTGGGTTTTCGGGTTGACGCTGGCGGCGATCACCCGTGCCGACCAGCAGCACTGGTTCCAGATGAAGTTCATTCTGGTGCTGGCGATGAGTGGAATACACGGCTTCTACGCCACCACGGTGAAGCGGTTTGCCACGGATTCGAACACCCGGCCGCAGCGTTTCTACCGGATCATCAACGAGGTTCCAGCGGTGCTGATCGTCCTGATCGTCATCCTGGCCGTCGTCAAACCTTTCTGAAATCGGGCTTTGCAAGGGTCCAAAATCGGGTTATAGAGTTCTTCGTTCCCCATTCGCACCGCAATCGGCACGCGCTTCTGGCGTGAGGCTGGGCCCGGAAAAGAACCGGCGCGGGGCGCAACCGAACCTCCGTTAATCAACCCGCCGGTCATTCCAAATTGGCGGACGTTCACGGCGGCAAATCCCCAACCTTTGTTTCAGGTATTTCCCCAATGACAGTTCAAGACGGCCTGCAAGCCATGAAGCTGCAGGACCTCAAATCCAAAATCCCCACCGATCTTCTGGCCTTCGCGGAGGAGCTTGAGATCGAAAACGCATCGTCCATGCGCAAGCAGGACATGCTGTTCGCGATCCTCAAAGAACTTGCCGAGCGCAATGTGGAGATCACCGGCCAGGGCGTGGTCGAAACCTTGCCGGATGGTTTCGGCTTTCTGCGCTCCCCCGAGTCCAATTACCTGGCGGGACCGGACGACATTTATGTTTCTCCCTCGCAGATCCGCCGCTTTGGCCTGCGCACCGGCGACACCGTCGAGGGCCCAATCCGCGGCCCCAAGGACGGCGAGCGGTATTTCGCGCTGCTGAAGGTCACGACGATCAATTTCGAAGACCCCGAGCAGATCAAGCACAAGGTCCATTTCGACAATCTGACGCCGCTTTATCCGACGCGTTGGCTCAACATGGAGCTGACCGATCCGACCAACAAAGATAAAACCGGCCGCGTTATCGATATCGTGGCGCCGCAGGGCATGGGCCAGCGTGCGCTCATCACCGCGCAGCCCCGTACCGGCAAGACCGTCATCCTGCAGAACATCGCCAAGGCGATCTCCGCGAACCATCCGGAATGCTTCCTGATCGTGTTGCTGATCGACGAGCGCCCCGAAGAAGTGACCGACATGCAGCGCTCGGTGAAGGGCGAGGTTATCGCCTCGACCTTCGACGAGCCGGCCTCGCGCCACGTGCAGGTCGCCGAAATGGTGATCGAAAAGGCCAAGCGGCTTGTCGAACACAAGCGCGATGTCGTGATCCTGCTGGATTCGATTACGCGCCTCGGCCGCGCCTACAACACCGTCGTGCCGTCATCCGGCAAAGTGCTGACCGGCGGCGTGGATGCCAACGCCTTGCAGCGTCCCAAACGCTTCTTCGGCGCGGCGCGTAACATCGAGGAAGGCGGCTCGCTGACCATCATCGCCACGGCGCTGATCGATACCGGCAGCCGCATGGACGAAGTTATTTTCGAAGAGTTCAAAGGCACCGGCAACTCGGAAATCATTCTGGACCGTAAGGTCGCTGACAAGCGCGTCTTCCCGGCCATCGACATCCTCAAGTCCGGCACCCGCAAGGACGAGCTGCTCATGGACAAGGCGACGTTGTCGAAGATGTATGTTCTGCGCCGCATCCTGGCGCCGATGGGCACCATCGACGCGATCGAGTTCCTGCTCGACAAGCTGCGGCAGGCCAAAAACAACTCGGACTTCTTCGACGGCATGAACACCTGATCAGACCCTCGCTGCGGTGCCTTCGGGCACCGCAGCGGTTTCTGTTTGCCGAGCGCGCGCGAGAAATCGCTTCGCCAAAGCGTGATAGACGCCTTCGCGGCAAACGATTTTCGAGGAAGCATTTGCTATCAATGCCGCTGCCATCAACGGCACCAGCATCTGATGATTGTCGACCATCTCCGAAACGATCACGAAGCTGGTGATTGGCGCCTGCACGACGCCCGCGAAATACGACACCATGCCGATCAGGACGATCGCGCCCAGTGGCGCGTTGGGAAATAACAACCGCCCGACATCGGCGCCAAAGCCCGCGCCCACCGCCAGCGACGGCGAGAAAATGCCACCCGGCAATCCGCTGATGGCCGACAATGTGTTGGCGACGAATTTCAGCGGCGTGAAACTCCAGGGCAGCGTGCCGGTGCCATGCACGACGAGACGTGCCTGCGCGTAGCCGGTGCCGAATATCTGATCGCCGGAAAGATAACCGCAGATCGCCACGCCCATCCCGCAGGCGATGGCGAATTTCACGGGACTGTTTTGAATCCATTTGCCGACCGCGCCCGGAATGCCGTCTGCCATGAGGATCAAGATGCGTCCGAAACAGCCGCCTAGGATTCCGCCGATCACGCCGCAAACCGGCACCGCGAGCCAGTCCGCGCCGGGCGCGATCATGGCGCCGGTCGAACCGAAATAGGTGTAGTCACCAAACAGTGCCAGCGAGGTCAGACCGGCAAAGATGACGGCACCGATGATGAGGCCGCTGGTGCGAA
>DATCFN010000265.1:0-3516 GCA_036509475.1 Rhizomicrobium sp.
CGCCGGTTCTCCGGCACGTCGGCGGTGGCCAGTTCGATCAGGCGCGTGAGGCGTTGCTTGGCGTCGGTCATCCTGACGCCATCCAACACCCAAGCTGTTAAGGTTTCGTTTGCCTAGTTTCCGGCAATGACCCAGTTGTCCGGGAAAAAGCCGTTGAACGAGGTCCGCACAGCCACGGAATAGGCGCCAATGGCTTCAAACACGATGTAGTCGCCGGGACCGATATCGTCGGGCAGCGACAGCGGCCGGGGCAACACGTCCAGCGTATCGCAGGTCGGGCCGAAGACGCGGAAGGCTTTGTGGCCCGCCGGCTTTTCCGTCACGCGGCCTTTGGCGTCCTGGGTGAAGGTCCGGTGAACATAATCGCCGGTCCAGCCCGGCAAGGTCAGTTCGTCGAAGCTGCCATAGACGCCATCATTCATATAAAGCGAGTCGCCTTTGCGCAGGATCACCTGTGTGATGAGCGAAAGACCTTCGGCAATAAGCGCGCGGCCCGGCTCGCAGATCACCGGAATCTTTTTCGGCAGGCTGGCGAGCGCTTCCTTGATGGTGTCGAAATACCAGTGATAGGGCGGCACGTCGTTGTTGGTGTAGGGGCCGGGAAATCCGCCGCCGACATCCAGCGCCGCGATCTCCACGCCGGCCAGTTCGGCCGTGCGACGCGCCATCTCGATCGCCTGCGCATAGGAGAACGGCGAAAGGCACTGCGAGCCGACATGGAACGTAATGCAGGGCGCGGCGCCGGATTCGGCGACACGCTTCAGGAGCCGCGCGCCGTCATCCGGCGTCGTGCCGAATTTGCTGGAGAGTTCGAGCAGCGCGCCGCCCAAGGGCGTTGCGATGCGCACGAAAATGCGCAGCTTCTTTGCGTCCTTCACCTCGCCCAGCAGCTTGTCGAGTTCGTAGTCGCAATCGACGACGAAATCGGTCACGCCGAATTTCTCGAACGCGGCCTTGGCCGTGCCCGGCGCGCGCACCGGCGCCATGAAATGGCAGACCGCTTCGGGATAGCGGCCCTTCACCAGTTCGATTTCCGGCAGAGACGCCGTATCGAAGTGACGGATGCCGCCGGCCCAGACCTGGTCCAGAACATGCGGATGCGGATTGGCCTTGATCGCGAACAGCGTGTCGCCGGGAAACGAATCCAGAAAGCGCTTCGCGGCGATGGCGAACTTCGACGGATGGATGACGTAAACCGGCTCTCCCGGCTTCGTCTTCTCGATCACCTGCTCGACGGAAGCGAAGCGCGGCAGTTCTGCGGAACGGACGTTCATACCGGGAAACCCCGAAAGCGGCGTGCGCGGTTTAGGGCCGGGGGGACAGGGGGTCAACACCAATGATCTTGACGGAACCGTGACGGCGGACGAGCCTGCCGGACGATCTGATTTTGGCCGCCCGTTCGGGCCGCGCCGGCAAATCAAGCAATGGGACTATCGATGAAGTTTTGGATTCCGGCGCTCGGCGCGATGGCGTTTTGCGCATTGTTCAGCGGCGCGGCGCAGGCCGATGAAGGCATGTGGACCTTCGACAATTTTCCCGCCGCCACCGTGAACGCGAAATACGGCGCTCATATCGATCAGGCATGGCTGGACCGCGTGCGCGGCGCGTCGGTGCGGCTGTCGTCCGGCTGCTCGGCCTCCATCGTCACCGGCGAGGGGCTCGTGCTCACCAATCACCATTGCGTGCGCGGCTGCGCGCAAAACCTTTCCACCGACAAAGTGGACTATGTGAAGGAAGGCTTTTCCGCCGCCAAGCGCGAAGACGAGAAACTGTGCCCCGGCATGCAGGCAGAAGTGCTGGATTCGATTTCCGACGTGACGGCGCGCGTCACCAAGGCCGGCGCCGGCAAGACCGGACAGGATTTCGTCAAGGCGCGCGATGCCGAAATTGCCGCCGTCGAGAAGGAAGGCTGCACCGGCCGCGAGGCGATGTTCCGCTGCCAGGTGATCACGCTCTATCAGGGCGGGCAGTACAAGCTCTACACCTATCGCAAATATTCCGATGTGCGGCTGGTCTTCGCGCCGGAGCTGCAGACGGCGTTCTTCGGCGGCGACCCGGACAATTTCAATTTCCCCCGCTACGACCTCGATTGCTCTTTTGTGCGCCTCTACGAAAACGGCAAGCCGATTTCCTCGCCCGCGCATCTGAACTGGCGCGCGACCGCACCGAAGGACGGCGAATTGTTTTTCGCATCCGGCAACCCCGGCTCGACGCAGCGCCTGCTGACCGCCGAGCAGCTTGAATCGCTGCGCGACTTTATTTTGCCGGAAACACTGCTGCAATTCTCCGAACTGCGTGGCCGCCTGATCCGCTTCAGCGAGGAGAGCGCCGAACACGCGCGCATTTCCGACGAACTCCTGTTCGGCATCGAGAACAGCTTCAAGGCGCTGCATGGCGAGGAGAAAGCGCTGGTCGATCCCGCGCTCGTCGCCGGCAAGCACAAAACCGATCAGATGCTGCGCGCCAAGGTGATGAAGGACAAGAAACTCGCGGCGGAGATCGGCGATCCTTGGACCGACACCGCGAAGGTGCAGGCAGCACGCAAGGCGCTTTATACGCCGTACAACTTCATGGAAGCGCGCGCGGGGATTGGCTCCGATTTGTTCGGCTATGCCCGTTCGCTGGTGCGGGCCGCCGAAGAACGCGCCAAGCCCAATGGCGACCGCCTGCCGGAATATGGCGACAGCCGCCTGCCGCTTCTGGAGAAGCGTGTGCTCGACGCCGAGCCGGTCTATCCGGAGCTGGAGCAGCTCACGCTGGAGTTCTGGCTGTCCAAGCTGCGCGAGAATCTCACGGCCGATGCACCCGGTACCAAGACGTTCCTCGGCAAGGATTCGCCGGAGACATTGTCGGCGCGTCTGGCGGCATCGAAGCTGGGCGATCCGGCGCTGCGCAAGACGTTGTGGGACGGCGGTTTGCCGGCGATCAAGGCGTCCACCGATCCGATGATCCAGTATGTGCTGGCCACGGACGAAGCCTCGCGCGCCATCCGCAAGGAGTATGAAAACCGGGTCACCGGGCCGACCGACCGCGCGGCGGAGAAGATCGCCAAGGCGCGCTTCGCCGTCCTGGGCACCAGCACCTATCCCGACGCGACGTTCTCGCTGCGGCTGACCTACGGCAAGGTCGAAGGTTGGACCGACAACGGCATCACGGTTGGACCGTTCACGCGTTTCAGCGGTCTATGGGAACGGGCGACCGGCCAGTTTCCGTTCAACCTCGCGCCGCGCTGGCAGACCGCGCAGGGCAAAGTGAACGGCGACACGGTGTTTGATTTCGTCGGCGATATCGACATCGTCGGCGGCAACTCCGGTTCGCCGGCGATCGACGCAGACGGCGATGTGATCGGGGCGGTCTTCGACGGCAACATCGAAAGCCTGGGCGGTGCGTTCGGCTTCGACGATGTGGTCAATCGCGGTGTCGTGGTATCCACGGCGGCGATCACCGAAGCGCTAAAGAACGTCTATGGCGACGACACGCTGGTCGCGGAATTGACGGCGAAGTAGGAAACGCAAT
>DATCFN010000266.1:0-14187 GCA_036509475.1 Rhizomicrobium sp.
GCTGTCGCGGCCGATGACCAGATGATCGTGCAGCGCGATGCGCAGCGACTTGGCGGCGGCGGCGATGTCGCGCGTCATCTCGATGTCGGCGCGGCTGGGGGTGGGATCGCCGCTGGGATGGTTATGCACCAGGATGAGCGCCGAGGCGCCAAGCTCCAGCGCCCGCTTGACGATCTCGCGCGGATAGACGGGCGTATGGTCGATGGTGCCCCTGGTCTGCACCTCGTCGGCGATGAGGATATTCTTGCGGTCCAGGAACAGTACGCGGAACTCTTCGCGCGCGCTGCGGGCCATGGCCGCGACGCAATAATCCAGCAGCGCCGCCCAGGAAGAAAGAGCGGGCCTGCCCATCACTCGCGATTTGGCCAGGCGCATGGCGGCGGCCTCGACGATCTTGAGCTAGCTCACCGCCGCCTCGCCGATGCCGGGAATTTCGCGCAGGCGTTCGCGCGGCGCGGCGATCACTTCGGCGAAATTGCCGAAGCGCGCCAGCAGCGTCTTGGCCAGCGGCTTGACATCGCGGCGCGGCAGGGCGGCGAACAGCACCATCTCCAGCAATTCATAATCGGGCATGGCGTCGGGCCCGCCCTTGGCGAAGCGGGCGCGCAGCCGCTGGCGATGGCCCGCTTGATGGGGCTGGGAGGCGTCTGCAATCGATACAAAGGAGGTGCTCACATCCGACAAAGCGTCAGATATAGGGGGGCTTGTCCCAGCCTTTCGGCGAGCGGGTGAAGATTTCGAGGCCATCCTCGGTGATACCCACGGAATGTTCGAATTGCGCCGACAGGGAACGGTCGCGCGTCACGGCGGTCCAGCCGTCGTTCAATACCTTCACGCCATAACCGCCCAGATTGATCATCGGCTCGATGGTGAAGAACATGCCCGGCTTGAGGGTGATGCCGTGTCCCGCCTTGCCGTAATGCACGATGTTGGGCAAGGCGTGAAAAATCTTGCCAAGGCCATGGCCGCAGAAATCGCGCACCACGGCACAGCGCTCCTCGCCTTCGGCATAGCTTTGAATGGCATGGCCGATATCGCCGGTGGTGCCGCCGGGTCTGGCCGCCGCGATGCCGCGCATCATGGATTCGTAAGTAATGTCCACCAGCCGCGCCGCCTTCAGCTTCACATCGCCCACCAGATACATGCGGCTGGTGTCGCCATGCCAGCCATCCAGGATCACCGTGACATCGATATTGACGATGTCGCCGTCGCGCAAAGGCTTGTCGCCCGGGATGCCGTGACAAACGACATGATTGATCGAGGTGCAGACCGTGTGGCGATAGCCGCGATAGCCCAGGCAGGCCGGCAGCGCGCCATGGGCGATGCAATAATCATAGGCGATCTTGTCCAGATGGGCGGTGGTGACGCCGGGCTTCACCTCGGGCACCATCAGGTCCAGTATTTCGGCGGCCAGGCGCCCGGCGCGGCGCATGCCCTCGAAATCCGCAGGGCTGTGCAGCATCACCGCGAAATGGGCCTTGCGGGCGGCGTCAAAAATGTCGGCGTCGGACATCATGGTTCCTTCGGGGCCTAGAATCGGCTTTTGTGCCCGCCAGTTCAAGGGCCCTGTAAGGATAGGAAATGACTGAGATTGTGACCGCCGCCGTGCTGGTGATCGGGGACGAAATCCTTTCGGGCCGCACCCAGGACAGCAACACCGGCCATATCGCGCGGGTGCTGGGGGCGCTGGGCATCGACCTGAAGGAAGCGCGGGTGGTGCCGGATGAGCAGGCCGAAATCGTGACGGCGCTCAATGCCTTGCGGGCGCGCTACATTTACGTCTTCACCACCGGCGGCATCGGCCCGACACATGACGACATCACCGCCGATGCGGTGGCGGCGGCCTTTGGCGTCGGCATCGATTATCATCCCGAGGCGCTGGCGCTTCTGGAGCCGCGCTACAAGCCGGGCGAGTTTCACGAAATGCGCAAGCGCATGGCGCGCATTCCCCATGGCGGCACGCTGATAAAGAACAGCGTTTCGGTCGCGCCGGGCTTTCGCATCGGCAATGTCTTTGTGATGGCGGGCGTGCCCAAGATCATGCAGGCCATGCTGGAAGAGATCGTCCCCACCCTCACGCCCGGCGCGTTGGTTCACAGCGCCACGGTCAGTGTCCGCATGGCCGAGGGCCGACTGGCGCCGGGCCTTGCCGAATTGCAGAAAACCTATCCGCAGCTTTCGCTGGGAAGCTATCCTTTCTACAGCGAGGATGGCGGCGGGGTGCAGCTTGTGGCGCGGGGCCGCGATGCCGCTGCGGTCGAGGCGGCGGCCCAGGATGTGGAAGTGCTTTTGCGGGGGCTGGGCGGGGAACCTTTGCGGCTCTGAAGGCCGGGATTCGGGCCCCGTTAACACTTTGCTCCTGCTGATAAATCTTGAATTTGCCCGCTAATTATGCAGGAATGGCGACCTGGGTGGCCCCGCAAGGGGCTGGGTGGCTGCGTAAAAAACAACGGCGAAAAGCCGGGAGTGATCATGAAAAGAGTAATTGGTGCCACGCTGGGCGGCGTGCTGGTCGCAGTTGCGGGTGTCGCCGTGGCGGCGACGCTGACCTCCAGCAAGCAGGCGGATTTCTTCGCGCCGGGAAAGCACCAATTCTATGTCTGGTGCGCGGGCGGCACCGATTACACCGCCATCCAGCGCGGCGACAGCGCCGAAGACGCCCAGATGCTTCTTTACAATACGGTCAAGGCGGCGGGTAAAGCTGCCTGCTGGCCCGTCTGGCAAGGCAAAGTCGGCGGCTAACGCACGTCTTTTGCTTCCTGAGTTCGTCGCACCTTCGCTCGTGTACGTCTTGTACACGTCGCTCGGCGCTCCTGCTCAGCAAACGAAATACGTGCGTTAGTTATGAAGATTGAGGCTGGCGGCTTCCGCCGTCAGTGTTGCCTGCATGGTTGGTGGCAAAGATTTACGTGCAACCGCCAGCGCCGCCAGCGCCTTGTCTTTTTCTCCCAGCACCGCATAGGCGTGAATCAGACGCTGCCAACCTTCGGCATCATCGGGATTCTGCTTCAGTCGCGCCGCCAACCCGTCCACCATGGCCTGGATATTCGGCGGTGCGCCGCCAAGCGCGGCCAGCCGGTCCACCAGTTCCGCCCGCTGCGGCGCATTGGGCGGCAGGTCGGCGAGCAGGTTCTGCCAGAGCGCAGCGGCGCGTGCAGGATCGCCCTGCATGGCGGCCGCCAGGCCCAGATAATAGCGCGCGGCATCATCCTTGTGGTTCAGCGTAAGCGCGGCGATAAAAGCCGCCCTGGCATCATCGCCCACCGCGCCGCCCTGGACTTTCACCAGTGCCTCGCCATAGGCCGAATAAAGCTCGGCGCTGGGCGTATGGTCCAGCCGCGCCAGCGTGACAGCGCGCGCGAAGGCCTTGGCGGCGTCATCGGCATCGCCCGCGGCAAGATAGACCCGGCCCAGATAGTCCCAGGCGCGCACATCGCCCGGCGCCTTGCGGGTGCGTTCGATCAGCGGTGGAATCAGCGCGTTGACCTGGCCGCTGTCGATGCCCGCCAGGCTGCGCACCGCCAGCGCCGGGCTGCCCAGCATCAGATAGACTCCAAAGCCCACCCCCAGCATGAAAAGCGCGATCGCGGCGGCAAGCAAGACATGGCCTTTCTTCCTTGTACGGATGATTGGGGCGACCGCAAAAGCGATGGCGGCGAGCGCGATGACGGCGAAGAGGGTCCAGAACAGCATCACGCTTTTTCGCCCCTGTGCTTGGTGCGCACAAGCGACTTGATCATGCCGCGAATGGTGCGCACCTCCTGGTCGTTGAGGTGCGCGCGCAGCAGCATGGCGCGGATATTGCGCACCATTACGTCCCTTTTCTCCGGCGGGAAGAGGAACTGGGCCGCGTCCAGTTCGCGTTCCAGATGCTCGAACAGGCCCATAATCTCGGCGCGGGAGGCGGGCACGGCGTCGGTGCGGCGGGTGCGGCTGGCGGGCGTGGCGTCGGCGCTTTTGCGCCATTCATAGCCCAGCAGCAGAACCGCCTGGCCCAGATTGAGGGAGGAAAATTCGGCGGTCGGAATGGTGATGACCGCATCGCAAAGGCTGAGATCGTCATTGTCCAGTCCGGCGCGCTCGCCGCCGAATAATATGGCGGTGGGAAGCCCCTGCGCGCTGGCGGCGCGCAGCCGGGCGGCGGCGGCCTCTGGGGTGAGAATCTCGCGCAGCACATCGCGGTCCCGCGCCGTGGTCGCCAGCACCAGCCGAAAACCGGCCAGCGCGCCCGCAGTATCGGCATGCAGCCTCGCGCCCTCGATGATATCGCCCGCGCCCGAGGCCAGGATGATGGCGCGGTCATTGGGCCATTCGCATTTGGGCGCGATGAGATGTAGTTCTGACAGCCCGAAATTTTTCATCGCCCGCGCCGCCGCGCCGATATTTTCGCCCATCTGGGGGCGGGAAAGGATGATGGCGGGGGCGGTCATTTGGGCCTTTGACGCAAAGTCTTACTCTCGTTATTAGGGACCAACCTCTAGAGCATGATCCCGCTTCTTTGAAGCGCGATCATGCTCTAGATTATTGTTGGTCGCGCAATTTGCCGGAAAACCGCTTACACTTTTCCGGATTGCGCTCTTATCAGGATGCCCCTCATGGACAAGATCAAGGTTGCCGGCACGGTGGTCGAGTTGGATGGCGATGAGATGACCCGCATCATCTGGCACCTCATCCGCGACAAGCTGATCCTGCCCTATCTGGACGTCAATCTGGAATATTACGATCTGGGCGTGGAGCATCGCGACGCCACCGCCGACCAGGTGACCATCGACGCCGCCCATGCCATCGCCAAGCATGGCGTCGGCGTCAAATGCGCCACCATCACGCCGGACGAGGCGCGGGTGGAGGAATTCAAGCTCAAGAAAATGTGGAAATCGCCCAACGGCACCATCCGCAATATCCTGGGCGGGGTGATCTTCCGCGAGCCGATCATCTGCAAGAATGTGCCGCGCCTGGTGCCGGGCTGGACCCAGCCCATCGTGGTGGGCCGCCATGCCTTTGGCGACCAGTACAAGGCGACCGATTTCAAATTCCCCGGCGCGGGCACGCTCTCGATCAAATTCGTCGGCGCGGACGGCAAGGTGATCGAACATGAAGTCTTCAGGGCGCCGGGCAGCGGCGTCGCCATGGCGATGTACAATCTGGACGAATCCATCCGCGATTTCGCGCGCGCCTCGATGAATTACGGGCTGGCGCGCAAATATCCGGTGTACCTCTCCACCAAGAACACGATCCTGAAAGCCTATGATGGCCGTTTCAAGGATCTGTTCGCGGAAGTCTACAAGGCCGAGTTCGAAGCGAAGTTCAAGGAAGCCGGCATCACCTATGAGCATCGCCTGATCGACGACATGGTGGCCAGTGCCCTCAAATGGGAAGGCGGCTATGTCTGGGCCTGCAAGAACTATGACGGCGACGTGCAGTCCGACACGGTGGCGCAAGGCTTCGGCTCGCTGGGCCTGATGACGAGCGTGCTGCTGTCGCCCGACGGCAAGACGGTGGAAGCGGAAGCCGCGCACGGCACGGTGACGCGCCATTACCGCGAGCATCAGAAAGGCAAGTCGACCTCGACCAACTCTATCGCGTCGATCTTCGCCTGGACGCGCGGGTTGGCCCATCGCGCGAAGCTCGACAACAATCCGGCGCTCGACAAGTTTGCCCACACGCTGGAGAAAGTCTGCGTCGATACCGTCGAAAGCGGCTTCATGACGAAGGATTTGGCGCTGCTTGTCGGCCCCGACCAGAAATGGCTGACGACCGAAGGCTTCCTCGACAAGGTCGATGAGAATTTGAAGAAGGCGATGGCGGCGTAAATTCTCACGCGGAGGCGCGGAGCCGCGGAGGATCACATTAATTTCTCAATGATCTGATTTGGCCGGGCGATGCCCGGCCTTTTCATTTCGGACAGTCGACGCTTACTTTTCTCCGCGGCTCCGCGCCTCCGCGTGGTCAATTTTCCTTCGGCACCATTCCCATCAACTTTCCTTCGGCACCATTCCCATCAACCCAATCTGATTGCCGTCGGGATCGTGGAAGAATTGCAGCTTCAGCTCATGCGTGCCGGTGCGCTGAAGCGTTTCGGTATTGCCGACCATCTCCACGCCTTTCGTCTTCAAACTCGAAACCAGTTCTGGCAGATCCGGCGCGTCAAAATAAATGTATGTGCCACCGATGGGTTGGTCCGGCTTTTCGCTGAGGCCCACCATCAGCCGCTGGCCGCCCATGTCGAAAAAAAGCATGGTCCCGGCCTCGAACATCAGACTCAGGCCCAGCGTATCGCGATAGAAAATCCGCGCGCGATCCAGATCACGCACCGTAAGCGCCACCTGCACCAGCTTGCGGCCTTTCAAATCCAGCGCCATCGATGCCTCCCCTTTATCTGCCGTTCTTTATCAGTTTCGTGGAATCCGTTAAACTGCCGAGGGCGAAGGGGAGGAAATAATGATCGGTTACGTCACTATCGGCGCGAAAGACAGTGAGGCGTCGGGCAGATTTTACGATGCGATGTTCGGCGCCATCGGTGTCGAGCGCAAATTCGCCGACGGCGGCTGGATCGGCTATGGCCCGCATGGCAGGGACGAACACAACGTCTATGTCTGTGCGCCGTTCGACAAAAAAGAAGCAAGTTTCGGCAACGGCACGATGATCGCGTTCAAGACGGACGCGAAATCCAAAGTCGATATGGCGCATGAAGCGGGCTGCGCCAATGGCGGACGTTGCGACGGGCCACCGGGTTTCCGGCCGCCCGACAAAGACACCTGGTACGGCGCCTATTTGCGCGATCCCACCGGCAACAAGATCGCGATCTACTGGGCGCCGTAATGCCGTTTTTGGACTGAACACTGCCTCATCCAAAATCCGTCATCGCCCGGCTTGTCCGGGCGACCCAATTTTCTGATGGGAAACAAGATGGGTTGCCCGGGCAAGCCGGGCAATGACGAAACTTGTTGGTTGGTTCGAACCCAAGCTCGATCTAAGCAGGCGTAAGTTCGCTGAGGTTTTTGGCGATGGCGTCGAGGGCGGCTTGCGCCTTCGCGCCGTCGGGTCCGCCGGCCTGCGCCATGTCGGGCCGTCCGCCGCCACCTTTGCCGCCAAGCGCTTCGGCGCCGATGCGAACCAGATCGACGGCACTGATGCGCTTGGACAGATCGTCCGTCACGCCGACGACGAGCGACGCGCGGCCTTCGGCCACCGCCACGAAGGCCACAACGCCGGAACCGATTTTCGTTTTCGCATCGTCGGCAAGACCTTTGAGGTCTTTCGCGTTCACGCCTTCGACGATGCGCAGAACGGTTTTGACGCCGGCGATTTCCTTGGCGGATTCGCCCTCGTCCGAACGCGCGGGGCCGGCCAGGGCCAGCGCCTTCTTCGCATCGGCAAGTTCGCGTTCCAGCCTGCGCCGTTCGTCAGACAGAGCCAGCGCGCGCGCCGGCAAGTCCGCTGGACTCGTTTTCAAAACAGCGGCCGCTTCTTTCGCCAGATCCGCCTGATCGGAGAGCCAGCGGCGCGCGCCTTCGGAGGTCAGCGCCTCAATGCGGCGCACGCCCGCGGCGACCGCGCTCTCGGACAGGATGGTGAAAATCCCGATGTCGCCAAGACGGCGCACATGCGTGCCACCGCACAGTTCGACGGAATAAGGTTTGGTCGCGTCCATGTCGTTGCCCATGGTGAGGACGCGCACTTCGTCACCGTATTTTTCGCCGAACAGGGCTTCCGCGCCTGCTTCCATCGCCTGATCGGTCGGCATCAGCCGCGTGGCCGTATCCGAATTCTGGCGGATGATCGCATTGACCATGTTCTCGATGCGGTCGAGTTCGTCCTGCGTCACCGCTTTGGTATGCGAGAAATCGAAACGCAATTTTTCAGGGCCGACCAGCGATCCCTTTTGTGAAACGTGATCGCCGAGCACGCGTTTCAACGCGGCGTGCAGAAGATGTGTCGCCGAATGATTGGCGCGCGTCGCACTGCGCCGTTCGCCATCGACGCGAAGCTCCACGGCATCGCCCGGATGGAATTCGCCGCCGGTGACGCGCACGACATGGACGTGCAGGCCGTTTTTCTTTTCGGTGTCGGTGATGGCGCCCTGGCCGCCTTTGGCCGAGAACATCGCGCCCTGATCGCCGACCTGCCCACCGGACTCGCCATAGAACGGCGTCTGGTTCGTCAGGATCAGAACGGTGTCGCCGGTCGCGGCGGATTTCACCCGCGCGCCGTTTTTCAACATGGCGACGATGACGCCTTCCGCCTCTTCGGTGTCGTAGCCAAGAAATTCCGTTGCGCCCAATTCTTCGCGCAGCGAGAACCAGACGGAATCGTCGGCCGCTTCGCCCGATCCAGCCCAGGCTTTGCGCGCCTCGGCCTTCTGCTTTTCCATCGCGGTCTTGAAGCCGTCGGTATCGACGGAAATCTCGCGCGCACGCAACGCATCCTCGGTGAGATCCAGCGGGAAGCCGTAGGTATCGTAGAGCTTGAACGCGACATCGCCCGACAGCGTGTCGCCCTTGCCGAGCGCGCCCGTCGTTTCGTCCAGCAGCTTCAGACCGCGCGCCAGCGTTTCGCGGAAGCGCGCTTCTTCCAGCTTCAAGGTTTCGGTAATGAGCGGTTGCGCGCGGTTCAGTTCGGGATAGGCCGCGCCCATTTCGGCAACCAGCGACGGCACGAGGCGATACATCAGCGGGTCTTTGGTGCCGATCAGATGGGCGTGGCGCATGGCGCGGCGCATGATCCGGCGCAGCACATAACCGCGGCCTTCATTCGACGGCAGCACGCCATCGGCGATGAGGAAGGATGTCGAGCGCAAATGGTCCGCGATGACGCGGTGGCTGACGGCGTGGCCGCCATTGGCCGAGACGCCGCTGAGTTCGGCCGATGCCGCGATCAGGTGGCGAAAAAGATCGACGTCGTAATTGTCGTGAACGCCTTGCAGCACGGCGCTGACGCGTTCCAGCCCCATGCCGGTGTCAATGGAGGGCCTGGGCAGTTTCTCGCGCACGCCGCCGGCGAGTTGCTCGAACTGCATGAAGACGAGATTCCAGATTTCGACGAAACGGTCGCCGTCTTCATCGGGAGAACCCGGCGGTCCGCCCATGATGTGATCGCCGTGGTCGTAGAAGATTTCCGAGCAGGGGCCACACGGTCCGGTGTCGCCCATCGACCAGAAATTCGCGCTGGTCGCGATGCGGATGATCTTGTCGTCCGGCAGGCCCGCGATCTTTTTCCACAGGTCGAAGGCTTCGTCGTCATCGGCATAGACGGTGACGCAGAGCCGGTCTTTCGGAATGCCATAGACCTTGGTGATCAAGTCCCAGGCGAAAGAGATGGCGTCGGCTTTGAAATAATCGCCGAACGAGAAATTGCCGAGCATCTCGAAAAAAGTGTGATGGCGCGCGGTATAGCCGACATTGTCCAGATCGTTGTGCTTGCCGCCGGCGCGCACACATTTCTGCACGCTGGCCGCACGCTTGTAGGAACGCTTTTCCGCCCCGGTGAAGACGTTCTTGAACTGCACCATGCCGGCATTGGTAAAAAGCAGCGTCGGATCGTTGCGCGGCACGAGCGGCGAGGACGGGACCACGGCGTGCTGCCGGTCGCGGAAGAATTCCAGGAAACTGGAGCGGACGTCGGAAAGGCTTTGCATGAAACGTATGTAGCCGCCGCTTTGGGCGATGTCATCTCCGGAGGGATTATCCAGTGCTAGCGGCGATTTTCCGTCCAGCCCAACATATTGATCGTTGAATTCGCGTTTTGGGATGTTTTTTGGGTGGGGTCCCCTCCCCCAACGGTGAAGGCCCCAACGGTGAAGGGGCGGCCCTGTTACGGACCGCCCCTCCGGGAGCCGTTCCCCATGCCAACAGGGAACAGGCAAACCTGATATTCCAGCCCGCCTGCTCCGGCGGGCCTTATTCTTCCTCAGCGTCGGCTTCCTTCTCGGCACCGACAATGAGATTGGCGCCGATCAATCCGGCATTGGCGCGGATCGCGGCCTCGATCTTGGCGGCCACATCCTTGTTCTGGATCAGGAAGTTCTTGGCGGATTCGCGGCCCTGGCCCACCCGTTCCCCGTCATAGGAAAACCAGGAGCCCGACTTCTCCACGATGCCGGCTTTGACGCCCAGATCCACCAGCTCACCGACCTTGGAGACGCCCTGGCCGTACATGATGTCGAACTCCACCTGCTTGAAGGGCGGGGCGACCTTGTTCTTGACCACTTTCACGCGCGTCTGGTTGCCGACCACTTCGTCGTGATCCTTGATGGCGCCGATGCGGCGGATGTCGAGGCGCACGGAGGCGTAGAATTTCAGCGCATTGCCGCCGGTGGTGGTTTCCGGATTGCCGAACATGATGCCGATCTTCATGCGGATCTGGTTGATGAAGATGACGATGGTGTTGGACTTGGAGATCGACGCCGTCAGCTTGCGCAGCGCCTGAGACATCAAACGGGCCTGCAAACCGGGGAGTGAATCGCCCATCTCGCCTTCGAGTTCGGCTTTGGGCGTCAGCGCCGCCACCGAGTCGATCACGATGATGTCGATGCCGCCGGAGCGCACCAAGGTATCGGTGATTTCCAGCGCCTGCTCGCCTGTGTCCGGCTGGGAGATCAGCATTTCGTCGATATCGACGCCCAGCTTTTTGGCGTAACCTGGATCGAGCGCGTGTTCGGCGTCGATGTAAGCGGCGATGCCGCCTTTCTTCTGCGCCTCGGCCACCGCATGCAGCGCCAGGGTCGTCTTGCCAGACGATTCCGGTCCGTAAATCTCAATGACGCGGCCGCGCGGCAAGCCGCCGACGCCCAGCGCGATGTCGAGGCCCAGCGAGCCGGTCGAAACCGTGTCGGTATCCAGGCCGAGATCGCGGCTGCCCAGCTTCATCACCGAGCCTTTGCCGAAGGCGCGGTCGATCTGGCTGAGGGCCACTTCCAGCGCCCGCTTGCGGTCCGAATTCTCTTCTTTTTCCTTAGCCACTACGCGCAAAGCCGATGCTGCCGATGCCATATCTCTTCTCCATCTTGCATGCCGCCCAAGGCGGCGCAATGAAGGGAAATGTACCCACTTTGTTCTCGTTTGCAACCCACCAGATAAAGCGCTGATTCAGCTAATGAATACCTAGTCTTGTTCTTTAGGTGTTCACGGATTTTTGCCGGGAGTATTTTCGAGCCAAAAGCGAATCGAAAATACCGCTTTTAAAGAAAGGATTTCAGGGATTCGGCCTCGCATGGCGCCCCTAAATCACCGCCGCCACATGCTCCAGCGGCAGGAACAGCGTGCGAGTCTCGGACGGGAACGGCCTGAATCCATATTGCTGGTAGAACGCCACCGCGTCGTCGTCGATGGCGTGCACCAGCATCGCGCGCGCGCCCACATTCTGCGACACCGCGAGCGCGCGCTTCAGTGCATCTTTCAGCAAGCCCCCGCCGATGCCTTTTCCGGACCACGCCTGATCCACGGCCAATCGCGCCAACACAATCACCGGGATCGGATCGGGCATGTTGCGCGACAGGGACGAAGGCGACCGCGCGCGCTCCACCGCACCCGCAGCCAAAGCATAATATCCAACCACGCGATTTGCGGTTTCACAGACGACGAAAGTGCGCGCGCCTCTGGCTTCGCTCTTCTTCGCCCTATGCCGAATCCAGTCTGTGAGCGCGTCCTTTCCGCAATCGAAAGCGGAAACGTCGTGCGCCGCCCGCAGCGCATACGGAGGCGTTATGTCTCCCACGGCGCCTTGCCCGAAAGCAGGCGTTTGAGCCTGGCGTTCGGCGGCGGCGTTTCCTCGAGCGCCTTGGCGAAGGCGTCATACTGCGCGCCCGGCAGCGTGAAGAGCCGCTGGTCCAGCAGGACATCGGTCGCAAGCCTGCTGGAACTTTCGATGATAAAGGCCGTGCGCGTTTTGCCGGTCGCACCGGCGGCATTGTCGATCAGGTCGCGCACGGAAGACGGCATGCGCAAATTGACGACAGTGTCGCTTTTGGCAGCCGCTTTTTGCGCGCGCGGCTTGCGTGTGGTTGCTGCTTTCATGGCCTGATCTCCTCCGGCCAGTATATACACGTTGTGTATACAATTACAATCGGACGCATGAGGGCATGCCGCAATAGGATCGAGCAGCTTTCACAGAAAAGGGTTGATTCCGGGGATTGCTCGCGTCAGGCCGGAGGTGGCGTCCCTGCCGGTGGCACCACGCCGCCCGGAGTGGCCGCGTTCACGGCGTGGGGCAGGACCTGGGCCAGTTTTTGCGTCAATTCCTGCGGCGTCAGGCCGGATTTGGCGGCGAGTTCGTTGATCGTCTGGTCGCCGAAGGCCTGATGCATCTGCGCCGGGGTGACGGACATGTTCGTCGTCGTGTCCGAAATCCATGAGTTCACGGCCGGTCCCAGACCTTGCGTCTTGAGCTGATCCACGACGCCCGAGACGCCGCCATGTTTCTGCAGGATGCCGTTGACGACATAGACCATCTCCGCGCCGACCATGCCTTCGACCAGTCCGTCCAACATTCCCATGTTTGTCTCCTGCGCAGCGGCGATTGTCCGCCGCTCGATATAATTCGCCATCGCTGGTTTGGCAAAATGCGGGGAACGTCAGCCCCCGCAGCGGCGTTGCTCCTTGATTCACCCGGAGCATCCCCATGACCAACCCGCTAGCAATGCCGTTGCGCTATTCGCCTGCCGTCGAGAAGGTGGAACCGGACGAACGCGAAACCCAGATGGGATTGATCGAGCAGTTCGAGAAAATTCAAGGCATCACCTATAAAGACGGCGGCCACGGGTTGCGCGGTGTCCACGCCAAAGCCCACGGATTGCTCGAAGCCGAATTGACGGTCGCGGACGGGTTGCCGCCGGAACTGGCGCAAGGACTGTTCGCGCAACCCGGCAGCTATCCGGTTCAGATGCGCTTCTCGACAAGCCCCGGCGATCTGTTGCCGGATGATGTGTCCACGCCGCGCGGTCTGGCGATCAAGGTTCACAATGTCGAAGGCGAGCGGATGCCCGGCACCGTCGGCGACAAGACGCAGGATTTCGTGCTGGTCGTCGGCAAGGCGTTTCTGGCACCGACGCCCAAGGCCTTTCTCGCCAATCTCAAATTGCTCGCCTCCACCACCGACAAACTGACCGGCGGCAAGGAAATTCTGTCGTCGATTTTGCGCGGCACCGAAACGCTGGTCGAAGCAGTGGGCGGCGAAAGCCCGACCATCAAATCGCTCGGCGGTTATCCCGAGACGCATATTCTGGGCGAAAGCTTTTTCAGCCAGACGCCGATCCGCTATGGCGATTACATCGCCAAGATCGGCCTCGTTCCGGTTTCGCCGGAACTGATGCGGCTGACGGATGCGCCACTCGACGTCAACGGCAAGCCGGATGGCTTGCGCGATGCGGTGCGCGCATTCTTCGCCGGCCATAGCGGCGCGTGGGAATTGCGCGTGCAGCTTTGCACCAACCTCGACGACATGCCGGTGGAGGACGCCGCCAAGCCGTGGCCGGAAGACAAGAGCCCCTACATCGCCGTCGCACGCCTGACCGCCAAGACGCAGAACAGCTATGCCGACGAACGCTACAACGCGATCGACAGCGCCATGTCGTTCAGCCCGTGGCATTGCCTGACCGCGCATCAACCCTTGGGCGGCGTCAACCGCGCGCGCAAGCCGGTCTATGAAGCCTCCGCGCGATTCCGCACGCAGAAGAACGGCTGCCCGATGGCGGCGTAGTCAGAACGACACGCAATCCTCGCCGTCCACGCGCATGACGGAGAGCTGGTGGAATTGTTTTTTGTAGGCCGCGCGGATGGCGTCTATCTTCGTGTCGCTGTCCGCGCCGGGCGCGTGCCATAACAGCAGAATATGCGAACGCTCCGCGGTGATCCTGCCGTCGGGGCGTTTCCATTGGCCGGTGCCGTCGAAGGCGGTAAGCCCATCGGGAAAACGCGGCGTGACTTCGCGCGCGAGAAACATCGTCCATTGTGCATCGCTGACAACGCCCGCGCCGAACAACAACTCCGTGCGCGCCATTTGCCGGGCGGGCGGCGCGCAGGACGGCGCAGCCTGCGCATTTGCCGTGGTTAAGAAGAGAATTGCAGTTAGTGCGAGAGAAATACTGGAAGGACGCACTTTCATCACACCTCTCAGCTGTCATGGCCCGCCGGAGTGCGGGCCACCCAGGTGACGCGCGCTTCGGTTTCGCCATTTTGTCTCGTCATGGCCGGG
>DATCFN010000267.1:0-2045 GCA_036509475.1 Rhizomicrobium sp.
GCCGAAATTGGTCGCGCCGCCGCCGGTAAAACCGACAACGTCCTGCACGTCCTTGTCCTTGCCGACAATCGTCGCGAGCTGGCGGAATTTCTGCTCCATCGACTGGAACGAGATGCTTTGGTCGGCGCGAAGACCGCCGACAAGGCGGCCCGTGTCCTGTTGTGGAAAAAATCCGTAAGGGATGATGGTGAAGAGATAGACGTTCACACACACCGTCACCAACAGGATGAACATGATCGTGCCCGGATTATTCAGCGCCCATTGGAGGCTTAGGTCGTAGAGACGGTGCACCCTGATGAACGCGGCCTCGGAGTTTCGCACAAGCCAGTTCGGCTTTTTGTCCTCGGCGTGAGAGTGCACCAGAAACGCGCACATCATTGGCGTGGTGGTGAGCGACACCACCAGCGAAACCAGAACCGCTATCGATAGCGTCAGCGCAAATTCGTGGAACAACCGCCCCACCAATCCCCCCATCAGCAGAATGGGCGTGAACACCGCGATGAGCGACAGGCTCATCGAAAGCACGGTGAAGGCGACTTCTTTGGTTCCCTGGATGGCGGCCTGGCTGCGCGGCATGCCTTCTTCGACATGACGGGTGACGTTCTCCAGCACAACGATGGCATCATCCACGACGAAGCCGGTCGCAACGGTGAGCGCCATGAGCGAAAGATTGTCGAGGCTGAAACCCAGCAGATACATCGCACCGAGCGTGCCCAGCAGCGATAAGGGCACCGCGACCGTCGGCACCAGCGCCGTGCGCGCGTTGCCCAGAAACAGGAAGACCACCAGCACCACCAGGGTGATGGAAACGATCAGCGAGAATTCGACATCTCGGAGCGATGCACGAATCGTCGTTGTGCGATCGACCAGCGGCGTAATCAGGATCGCCGGCGGTACCGACGCCTGCAACTGCGGGATCAGCGATTTGACGTGGTCAACCACCTGGATGATGTTGGCGCCCGGCTGAATATAGAGCGTGACGAGAACGGCCGGACTTCCGTCCGCCAAACCCAGATTGCGCACATTCTCCACGCCATCGCTGACGGCCGCGACATCCTGCAGCCGTACAGCGGCATTGTTGCGATAGGCGACAATCAGCGTCTGATAATCGGCCGCTTTCGTGGCCGTGTCGTTGACATAGATCTGATAACGCCTGTCGCCCTGATCGACCGAACCCTTGGGGCTGTTGGCATTGGCGGCCGACAGCGCCGCGCGCACATCTTCCAGACCGATGCCGTATTTGAACAGCGCGCGCGGGTTCAGTTCGATGCGTACGGCGGGCAATGAACTTCCGCCGATCTGCACGTCACCGATCCCCGTCACCTGCGACAGCTTCTGCTGCAGAATCGTGGAAGCGGAATCGTAAATCTGCCCGGTCGTCAGTGTTTTTGACGTCAGCGACAATATCAGAACTGGCGCGTCGGCGGGATTGGCCTTGCGATAGGTGGGATTGCTGCGCAACGCCGTCGGCAGATCGACGCGCGCGGCATTGATCGCGGCCTGCACGTCGCGCGCGGCGCCATCGATGTCGCGGTCGAGCCCGAATTGCAAAGTGATGCGCGTAGACCCCACCGAACTTTGCGACGTCATTTCCGTAACGTCCGCGATGGAACCCAGATGCCGCTCCAGCGGCGTCGCGACGCTCGTGGACATTGTTTGCGGACTGGCGCCCGCCATCGACGCCGACACCGAAATCGTCGGCCGGTCTGTATTGGGAAGCGGCGCGACGGGCAGCAGAAAGAACGATATCACGCCCGCCAAAGCCAGACCGATGGTCAGCAATGTCGTTGCGATCGGCCGCGCGATAAATATCTGCGAGACGTTCATGCCGGCTTCTCAGCGCCGCCCATGCGGTTCGCGAGGCGGTCGAAATACAGATAGATCACAGGCGTCGTGAACAGGGTCAGCAACTGGCTCACCAGCAATCCGCCGACGATGGCGATGCCAAGCGGCTGGCGCAGTTCCGAACCGGTGCCCGTGCCCAGCATCAGCGGCAAGGCCGCGAAGATGGCCGCCACGGTCGTCATCAGGATCGGACGAAAACG
>DATCFN010000268.1:0-2745 GCA_036509475.1 Rhizomicrobium sp.
GATCGGCTACATCATTCTTGCTCGCAAATTGAGCAGAACGACAAGCGTTCCCGAAACCATCAGGATCACGATCAGGGCCGAGAATAGGATGAGCTGAAGATCCTCGCGCGACGACTTGCCAAGGCTGATGTGCAAGAAGAAGCGGAAATGAACCGCCATCTGGACGAGCGCCAGTCCGAGCACGACGGCGAGTGTCGTCGCAGAAGCAAGGGTTGGCCAGTACACGATCGCGAACGCTGCGCCGGTAAGCATCAACGCGAGAAGGTAGCCGATCACGTAAGTGCGGATGTCAGCGCGTCTGCTGTCATCCGAGCCGCGCATGGGTTCCGCCACTGGAGATAAGAACAACGTTGCCAGCACCGCGCTACTAAACACCACCGCTAGGCCGAGCACGGCGGTAAGAGGACGGGTCTTTGTGGGTCTGCCGTTGCTCGGGCCGCTCATCGGATCAATCCCTGGAGATAGACGACCGAGAAGATCGCAATCCATACGACATCGAGAAAATGCCAAAACAATCCGAGGCGCAAGATGTTGATCTTGACGCGAGCATCCGGCCCGAATGTCAGTAGCTGAACCATCATTACGACGATCCAGATGCAGCCAAAGAACACGTGCAGTCCGTGCAGAGGCACGAGCGCGAAGAACGACGAGAGATAGCCGCTGCGGGTTGGATAGGCGCCATTGCCGAACATGGTGGCGAAGTCGTGTAATTCCATGCCAAGAAAGGCCAGGCCGAGCGCCAGCGTCACCCCCATCCAACCTAGCAACTGCGCGCGCGGAGCGCTGTGTCTCAGCGCTACCGAGGCCATGCCGAATGTGAAGCTGCTGCTCAGCAGAATCAGCGTTTCCAAGAAGACGGGAAGGATTTTGTAGACGCTCGCCAGCGTCGGCCCGCCAACAGTGGCCGGCAACATGACGCCGTAGGTGGCGAAAAGCAACGCGAACAGCACCGCGTCACTCATCAAGAACACCCAAAAGCCAAACACTGCTCCGCCCGCCTGCTCGCGCGTGCGCTCATCGACGCCGACGGGATTTAGGCCAGGATGCTTCATCTCGTTGGCGCTCATGCGGAAACCTCCGCCAAGCCTTGGTTGGCGGGTGTTGTCTCAATTTCGCGCGGGATGGGTTTGGCTTCCGCGACTGCGCGCAGCCAACTTCGTTCGATGCGCTCGACCTCGGCCGCCGGAATGGTTCGTTGGACATCGCGTACGAAACTGCGTGCGATCACGGTGGCGACAATGACGACGACGCCAAGGATCACCAACCACCACATATGCCAGACCAACCCGAACGCCGCCGCCGCGCCGACAACGCCGATCACCGGGCCGGTCCTGCTGTTCTTGGGTAATTCGATGTCCTCGTAGCGCGCGGGGGCCGCATAGGGATCGCCGTAACGCTTTTCGCCGTAGAACGCATCGCGGCTGGCGATGTTCGGGATCATGGCAAAATTGTATTCCGGCGGCGGCGCGGAGACCGACCATTCGAGGCCGCGCCCGTCCCACGGATCACCTGCGGCGACACGATTATCAGCACGATCACGGACGCTGACCCACAGTTGGACCAACAATGCGACCAGCGCCGCGAGCAGGATCAGCGCGCCGGCGCCCGCAATATATAGCCACGGTCGGAACACCGGATCGAACATTCCTTGCGTTCGCCGCGAAACGCCGGCGAAGCCCAGGACGTATAGCGGCATGAAGGCGAGATAAAAGCCAACCACCCAGCAGGCAAATGAGACGCGGCCCCATTTCTCGCTGAGCCGGAAGCCGAAGGCCTTCGGGAACCAGTAATGATAGCCCGCTAGCAATCCATAGAGCACGCCCGGGATGATGACATTGTGGAAGTGCGCCACCAGAAACAAGGTGTTGTGTACGAGATAGTCGAGCGGCGGGAACGCCAGGACAATGCCGCTTAGACCTCCGAGCATGAATGTGATCATGAAGGCGAGCGAATAGAGCATCGGCACGGCGAAGCGCACTTCGCCGCGGAACATAGTCCAAATCCAATCATAGATCTTGACGCCAGTGGGCACGCCGATCGCCATTGTGGCGATGCCGAACACAGCGTTGATGTTGGCGCTCTGACCCATCGTGAAGAAGTGGTGGACCCAAACCGTGAACGACAGAATCGCTATCGCCATCGTCGCCAGCACCAGCGACGTGTAGCCATAGAGGCGCTTCGTAGAGAAGGTCGAGACGACTTCCGAATAGACTCCAAACGACGGCAGAACGAGGATATAGACCTCCGGGTGCCCAAACAACCAGAACAAGTTGGCAAAATTCATCATATTGCCGCCGAGGTCATTGGTGAAGAAATGGAACCCCAGATAACGATCGAGCGCCAGCAGTGCGGTCGCAACGGTCAGCGCCGGCATCGCGAAGACCATCATGATCGACGTGCACAGGGAGGTCCAGACGAATAGCGGCATCCGCATCAGCGTCATGCCGGGACAGCGCATCTTGTATATGGTGACGGCGAAATTGAGCCCACTAAGGGTCGATCCGACGGAGCCCAGCGAAACGGCCCAGATCCAGTAATCGACGCCGACGCCGGGGCTGAAGGCGAGTTCGGTATAGGGGGGATAGCCGGTCCAACCACCAGTCGAAAAGCGGCCGATGACAAGGGAGACCATCATCAAACCGGCCGCGCCCCCGGTTAGCCACAGGCTGATCGAATTGAGCAGCGGGAAGACGACGTCGCGCGCGCCGATTTGGAGCGGCATCACGTAGTTGATAGCGCCGGTCA
>DATCFN010000269.1:0-3704 GCA_036509475.1 Rhizomicrobium sp.
GCCTTCTCGTCGATCTTCTTCTGATCCGCGGTGCCGCTGCCCTGCGAAAGGGTCTGTTCCAGAAAATCGTGGAGGCCCTTGCGCCAATCGTCCACGCTCTTGTCGTTGTGGTCGACGCCGATCAGCGCGAATTTCTCCGGCAGTTGCCCTTGACGCGTCAGATTGTAGAGCGCGGGCACAACGAGGCGCTTGGTGAGATCGCCATTGGCGCCGAACAGCACCATCGCGCAATTCGGCGGACGTTTCGCGGTGCTCATGTTTTGGGTTTCGCCGCCACGCCGGCTTCAAGTGCACCTTCGATGTGGCCGCCGAATTCGTTGCGCATCGCGGACAAAAGCTTGTCGCCGAAACTGTGATCGACGCGACTGCGAAAGCGCGCATAGAGCGCCGCCGACAGCACGTTCACCGGCACGGCCTCCTCGATCGCGGCGTTGATCGTCCAGCGGCCTTCGCCGGAGTCGTCCACGAAGCCTTTGAAGTTGTCCAGCTTCGGACTTTTGGAGAGCGCGATGGACGTAAGATCCAGCAGCCAGGACGAAACCACGCTGCCCCGCCGCCACACTTCGGCGATGTCGGGCAGGTTGAGGTCATAGCGCTCGTCCGCCGGAAGGTCGTCGTTGTTCTTGCCTTGCAGCACGTCGAAGCCCTCGGCATAGGCCTGCATCAATCCGTATTCGATGCCGTTATGGACCATCTTCACGAAATGTCCCGCGCCGTTCGGGCCGGCATGGATGTAGCCCTGTTCGGCGCGCGGATCGCCTTTCAGTCCCGGCGTGCGGTCGATGGTGCCAAGACCCGGCGCCAGCGCGGCGAAAATCGGATCGAGGTGATCGACGATGTCTTTTTCGCCGCCGATCATCATGCAGTAACCGCGATCCGAGCCCCACACGCCGCCGGATGTGCCGCAATCGACATAGTGAATGCCCTTTTCCTTGAGCATCTTCGCGCGGCGGATGTCGTCTTTATAGAAAGAATTTCCGCCATCGATGATGATGTCACCCTTCTCAAACAAATCGCAGAGCGCCTTCACCGTTTCTTCGGTCGGCTTGCCGGACGGCAGCATGACCCAGGCGACACGCGGTTTTGACAACTGCTTGGCCACGTCTTCGAGCGATTTTGCCCCTTGGCCTTTGTCCTTCACCAAAGCCGCGACGGCGTCGGTGCTGTGATCGAAACCCACCACCTGATGGCCGTGCTTGATCAAACGGCGGGAGATATTCCCGCCCATGCGGCCCAATCCAATCATTGCGATTTGCATTTTATATCCTTCAGTGCAGAGCGGATTCGACAGCCTGGTTCAACAGTTTGAGGCCTTCATCCATATTCTTGAAGTTGATGCGAAGCGTGCGCCGGCCCTTGTCGTCGAGCACAGCCACGTCGCCGATCGCCTGCGCCAGCTGCACCGTGCCGAAGTCGATCTTGCGGCCGGGAATAGGGAGTTTTTCGGAGCGGTCGGCCGTCAGCGTCAGGAATACGCCGGTGTTGGGCCCGCCTTTGTATGCTTGTCCCGTGGAATGCAAAAAGCGCGGACCGAACTCCACGCAGGTGGCGACTTTCTTTGCGTCGCGAATACAGCGTCGCGTTGCTTCCAGTGCTTTCTCATGCGCGTCGTTCTGGGTGATGAACGCCAGGATTGCGAAATAGTCTCCGGCTTTCAGCTGTGCCAGATGCGCTTTCAGAATTTCCGACAGGCTGTCTCCCTTCGCACCATGCGCGGAATAGACCGAGAGGTGATCGTCGGAATAGACCGGCGCGGAAATATCCAGCTTGCCCGACTTCTCGAACGCGTCGGTCATGGCGCGGGTTTTGACTTTCGCCGCTTCCACGTCGGGCTGGTTGAACGGGTTGATGCCGATCACCGCGCCGGCCATCGCGATGGCTATCTCCCACAAATAGAAAATCTGGCCGAGCTGATAGGAATCCTCGATGGTGATGCGGATGACGGGATGGCCGTGTTCTTCCAGCGTCGTCAGCAGCGGCGTCGGATCGTTGCCGCCCGACAGGCGCAGATGCACGAAGACGCGATCCTTGCCATAGACGTCCGGATCGCCGGGTTCTTCGCGGTCGATGGGTATGAGGCCTTTGCCGAGTTTGCCGGTGGATTCGGCGATAAGCTGCTCCAGCCATGTGCCGACGCTCGACAGCGACTTCGATGTCAGGATCGTGACTTTGTCTCTACCGAATTTCTGGGCGAGCACGCCGAGCGTGATGCCGAGCTTCGCGCCAGGATTAACGTTGGCCGGAACCAATGGGCCGCAACTCGTCATGAATTTTTGCGTTTCGGCCAGAAGGCGCGGAACGTCCAACCCCATAGCCGCCGCCGGAACGAGTCCGAATTTCGACAGCACCGAATAACGCCCGCCGATCGCCGGCTCGCCGTAATAGACGTGCGCGAAGCCCTTTTCCTTCGCCGTCTTTTCCAGCGACGAGCCCGGATCGGTGATGGCGATGAACTGCTTGCCGTTCTTGCCGGAGGCTTCGTAGAAAAAGTCGAACAGGATGTTCGGTTCGAGCGTCGATCCAGATTTCGAGCAGACGATAAATACTGTCTTGTCGACTTTGATCTGGTCTTTCACGGCGCGGATTTGGTCCGGATCGGTGGAATCCAGAACGTGCAGTGTGGGCCAGCCTTCGCGGTGGCCGAACGTCTCGCGCAAAACTTCCGAACCGAGGCTCGACCCGCCCATGCCGATCAGCACGATATCGCTGAGCTTTTGTCCTTCAATCTCGGTTGCCAGGCCGGACAGTGCCTTGTCTTTGGCCTCGCGGTTCACGACGTCGAGCCAGCCGAGCCATTTGTCTTCGTCGTCGCCGGTCCAAAGCGTCTTGTCCTTGGCCCACATTTTGCGCACGGAGCCATCGGCGTTGCGTGCCTTGATTTCGCTATCGACGGCATTCTGTGCTTCGCCGAGGACGGCGTCCACGGTCGCCAGCGAACCGCCCAGGAGCTTGGCGCGCTTCTCGGTCAGGGGGCCGTAAATCTTGTCGGCGGCTTCTGCGAATTTTGCGACGCCATCCACGACCAGCGCATCGGTGATCTTGTCGAGCGATATCCCGGCCGCTTTCAAATTATCCAACACGCGCTGCGCGCCGGCGGGATCGTCTTCCAGCGTCGCCTTCGGCGTGCCGTGATCGCGGAACGCGTCCATCGTCTCCGGTGGCATGGTGTTGACGGTCATCGGACCGATCAGCGTGTCGACATATAAAGTGTCGGAATAATCCTTGTTTTTGGTACCGGTGGAGGCCCAGAGAAGGCGCTGCGGCCGCGCGCCGCGCGCCGCCAGCTTGTCCCAGCGCGCGCCGGAAAACGCTTTCTTGAACATCTGATAAGCGACCTTGGCGCTGGCGATGGCGACCTTGCCGCGCAGCGCGGCCAGTTTTTCGCTGCCCTTGCCGGGCGCGTCAGTCAATTTTTCGTTGATGAGATCGTCCGCCATCGTGTCGATGCGGCTGAGGAAAAAACTCGCGACGCTGGAAATTTTCGACAGGTCGTCGTTGGCCGGGCGTTTTTCCAACCCGTCGAGATAAGCGTCGATCACGGCCTTATAGGCGTCCAATGCGAAGAGCAGGGTGATGTTGATGTTGATGCCGGCCCCGATGAGATCGCGGATCGCGGGCACGCCGTCCTTGGTGCCGGGCACTTTGACCATCAGGTTTGGCTTGGCGATTTCGGCCCATAGCGATTTGGCTTCCGCGATGGTCGC
>DATCFN010000270.1:0-4135 GCA_036509475.1 Rhizomicrobium sp.
GCCGGATTTGAGGATGTCCACGCGGTCGGCGCGGCAACGCAAGTTGAACAGGCCCGCGGGGCCCGCGAAATCGCGCGCGCCTTTTATTTCCAGAAAAATCTGCGCAATGCCGGCGCGGCGTTCGCGTTCGGCAGTCACGAACCAGTGCGCGGCGCGAATGAAGCGCGGCTGCCAGATCGCCAGCGCCGACTTCGGCACATTGGCGTTGCGGAAAACTTCGCTGGCAATTTCGATCAACCGCAGCGCCGCGCCGTCGGGCAGGTAGTCACGGAACTGGATCAGGAATTTTTCGAGCGCATCGTGCACGGCCGTACCGCGCTCCAGCGGCCCTATCTCGGCATCCAGCGGATCGAGCGGGCGCAGCTTCAGAACATGTTTGGCGTAGATCGCATAGGGATCGCGCAGCCATGTTTCGATCTCGGTGACGGATAATTTGCGCGGGCGCTGCGCCAGCGGCGGGCGCGGCGCGGGGCGCTCCATATGTTTTGCCGATGTGTCGTTCAGCGCGCGCGTCCACATTTCATAAGGATGTTCGGGCGCGAGCGCGCTTTGTAGTTTCAAACCCTTTGCCAACTGCTCAAGCCGCTGCAGCCAGCGTGAGGCGATGGTCGGCGAGCCGTCGGCTTTCAGCGAACGCGTGAGGATGACGCGCGGTCCCGCCGCCAGCGAAGCGAAATCATGCGCCGACAACCCGATCGCACGTTCGGGCTGTTCAAGGCCGAGCTTTTTGCGCATCGGACGGGATAGCCACGGATCGGTCGCCGCCGATTGCGGCCATGTGCCTTCGTTCAAGCCACCCAGAACGATGGTGTCGAAACTTTGCAGCCGCGCTTCCAACGGTCCCAGAATCGAAAGCCGCGGATGCCGCCCGAATACCGGCCGCACCGGGCGTTCTTCCGCCAGCGCGCGAAAGAGAACCGGATAGGAACTGGATTCCATCCGCGGAATGCCAGTCGCAGCATCCGTGAGCGCTGCGACCAGTTCCGCCGCTGCGTTGCCGGCATCGCCAGACCAGAGAATATCGGCGCCGGTTTTGACGTCCGTCGAAACCAGTGCTTCGGCAACGGCAACATGGCCTTGCAAAGCCGCCAACAAGTCAACGTCGTTCTCGCTCATGGTCGATTCGAGCGGACGCAGAATATCGCAGACGCGCGCGAACCACGGCGTCAGTGCGTGACGTTCAGAGCTGATCACGCGTGCAATTCCGTCAAGGCCGGGATCGGGGCGTGGCCCGCGCAGTGCGAGGTCAAGCTGGCGTACCTGCGCGCGAAACGCCGTGGTGTCTTCTCCACCCGATGCCAGCGGATGTTTCAGCAATGCAAGCAGCGCGACCGGTGAAAATTTCGCATCCGCCGCTTCGGCGAGCAGGCAGAGCAATGTGCCCGGCGGCGTATTGGCAAGCGGGCGGCCCGCGGAGTCGTCGATCAGGATATCCCAGCGCCGCATTTCGGCGGCGACGCGGCGCGCGAGATTGCGGTCGGGTGTCACCAGCGCGGCTGTTTGATTTGGCGTCTCCAACGCTTCGCGCAGGATAAGCGCGATGCTGGCGGCTTCCTCGCCAGGCTGCGCAGCGTTGAGGATGGAAAGACCGTTCAGGCCTTTGGCGATTTCGCCCGAACCATTTTCGGCAATTGCGCGCCAGGCATCCGTGGTCGGCGCGGGACGGAGCGCCTCGCGCAACACGAATTCGCGCGGGCCGTCGCCGGACGTCACGGGCTGCCAATCGCCGACATCCTTGCGCGCGACGCCAATGCGCAACAGCAGCTGCTTCATGCCGTATTGCGGGTGGCCTTCGTCCAGATCGTTCCAGCTTGCCTCGTCCAGTTCGCGTTCAAGGCCGGGGAGCACCACGGCACCGTTCGGAAGATCGGCGATGACGCGTAGCAATTCCGCCGTCGCCGGAATGGAGCCTGTCGAACCGGCGGCAATGACCGGACCTTGCGGTGGATTCTTCGCCAGCCGCTGCGCGAGCGCCGCCAGCACGGCGTTGCGCCGCGCCGCCGGATTGAGCACGCCCTCGCTTTCCAGAATTTGCGGCCATGCGCCATGCAGGAATTCCAGGAAGCCGCGCACTTCGCCCCAATGCTGCGCGAAGTTCTCCGGTGCCAAGTCCTTGAGGTTCGATAGATCGGCGCCCTGTGTTTCGACCTCGTCGAAGAAACCGGCGAGGCCGCCTGCCAGGCTGGCGGCTTGCGCGAAGGTCAGCGTTCCGCCGCGCGCCTGCGCATCCCAACGCTGCACCAGTGCCGCCAGTTGCAGACGCCGCCGGATGGGCGCGATGGCAGGCGCGAAGGTGATGTCATCGGAGGCCGTGTCGAAGAGAAATTCGTCCTCGTCCACATCGCCCAACGGCTTCATCTCCGGTAACAGCGCTGCGCCGCCCAGCAACCGCGCGAAGACTTCCGCGAAATTGCGCGCTGCGCGCCGCGTCGGCAAATAGATCGTGGCGCGTGAGAGCGCCAGCGGATCGTCATTCGGCTTGAGGCGGTCTATCAATCCGCGCACAAGCGTCTCCGCGAAATTCGCCCCCGCCGCGATGGTGAGGATTTTCGCCGCCATCAAACCGGCAGATCGGCGAGATAGTCTTCGGATTGGATGACCGCGTCGGGCCGGTCAATATGCATCCAAACGCCGTCGAGCCGCTGGCCCAGCAGGCGGCCTTTCGCGATGGCCTTGTTCCATAGTGGATTGATCGAGAATTTCGTTTCGGTCACGCCGTCGAACAGGCGTGGATGCACAATTTCCATGCTCATCCAGACGAAAGGCGAGACGCGGCCTTCGGGTACGCGGCTGAGTTTGCCGTCGGCATCCATCATGAAGTCGCCACGCCCATCATAGCAGATCGTCGTCACGGTGGATGCGAGCAGCATCAGCGCATCCATCGTCTCCGGATCCCACGCTTCGATCAGGCGCGGCAACGCATGGCTGGCGCCTTCGACCCAGACCGTATCGGCATTGGCGTGAAAGAACGGCTCGCCTTTGAAATGCGGTAGCGCCTTGAAAATTCCGCCACCGGAGTCGAGTAGGTTTCCCGTCTCGTCCGAAATGACGATCTCGACATCCTTGCGGCTGGCCAGATGGGATACGATCTGGTCGCCCATGTAATGCACATTGACGACGATGGTTTTCACGCCCGCCGCGACAAGCCGGTCGATGACGTGATCGATGAGCGCCTTGCCGCGCACTTTCACCAGCGGCTTCGGCATTGTGTTGGTCAGCGGGCGCATGCGCGTGCCGTAACCGGCGGCCATGATCATCGCGCGGGTGATGATGCTCAAACCGAAACTCCTTGCGGCTTGCCGCGCGCGGAAAGCGGGATGTGCTTGTCGTACCATGCTTTCAGCGGCGCCAGCGCGGGATGATCGAGGTCCTTGTTCAGATAACCCCAGACGCGCGGCAGGTAATCCAGATAACGCGGCTTGCCGTCTCTTTTGTGAAGCCGCGCGAAGATGCCGATGATACGCGCATTCCGCTGGCCCGAAATCGCGGCCATTTCCGCGCTGAACCTTTCTTCGTCCAGCGCACGACCGCGCGCGCGCATCGCGTCCAGATAGTGACGGATGGTTGCGGCGGCGACATCCGGCGCCACATCGCGCCGGGCGTCCTCGACAAGGTGCATCAAATCCTGCGCGCGAGAGCCCGCGACCGCATCCTGAAAATCGAGGATGCCAACGCGCGCGACTCCCGATCTGGCGGGCAGCCACAGAAGATTTTGCGCATGATAGTCGCGGTGCACAAAGACCGGCTTGCCGCCACTTGTTGCTCTCAGTGCATCGCGCCACAAAGCGCGATGTTCCGACACTTCATCCGCCGTTGCCGCGCGGCCCAGTGCCAGCGGCATAAACCATTCGGTCATCAGGTCGACTTCCGCGATCTGCGCGGCCTCGTCATAGGCATGCAGCGGCGTGCCCGGAGGAAGCAGGGATGGAGCATCCTGTTGGTGCAATTCCGACAGCACTTCGGCAGCGCTCGCGTACAATTCGTGTTCGTTGGCGCCGCGCAGCAGCGCGTCGGCGTAGAGATCGTCGCCAAGGTCTTCGAGAAGCGCGAAACCCTGGCGCGGCTCGGCGGCAATGATCTCCGGCGAGGTGAGCCCGCGTGCGCGCAGGTAATTTGCCACCGCAACGAAGCGGGC
>DATCFN010000271.1:0-8845 GCA_036509475.1 Rhizomicrobium sp.
TATCGCAGCGGAGGATTCCAATGACCACGCTCGATCGTGCCGCGCGCCAGATTTTCTTTTGGGACTTCATCGTCAGCTTCTTCATCGCGATGCGCTACTTCTTCGCGCCGAAGGTCACGCTGAACTATCCGTTCGAAAAAGGCCCGCTGTCGCCGCGCTTCCGGGGCGAACACGCGCTGCGCCGCTATCCGAACGGCGAAGAACGCTGCATCGCCTGCAAGCTGTGCGAGGCAATCTGCCCGGCGCTCGCCATCACCATCGAAGCCGAACCCCGCGCGGACGGTTCGCGCCGCACCACGCGCTACGACATCGACATGGTGAAGTGCATCTATTGCGGGCTGTGCCAGGAAGCCTGTCCGGTGGATGCCATTGTCGAAGGCCCGAACTTCGAATTCGCGACGGAGACACGCGAAGAACTCTATTACGACAAGGCCAAATTGCTCGCGAATGGCGACCGCTGGGAAGCCGAGATCGCACAGAACCTCGAACTGGATGCGCCTTACAGATGAGTTTCGCCGATATCACCGCGCGCGCGCAATCGAAGGCCGGCCATGCCGGCTCGCGGCAGCGCTCGGCTTATTTCCGTGAGGCGGAGAAGGCGAAGAAGATCGCGAATTTGAGAGCGGCGGGTTACGTCGTGCCGCTGTCCGAATGGCTTGGCCACAACAACGGGCCGCCCTGGGATATGGCAACCCTGTTCCTCGATTACTGCTGGCGCAAAGCGTGCGGCGAGGCCTGGAAAGCGCCGACGCAGGAAATCGCCATCCGCCGCGCCCGCAAAGCGGAAGCGCTGGGCCTGACCTACAAGCAATACACGCTGGAAATCATGGAGCGCGGCCGCTTCCCCGATGAAGCGCTGGCCGCGCAGTTGCGGCTGAACTAGAGGGCGATGCGGTGATCCTGACGACCATAGCCTTCTATATCTTCTCCACGATCCTGATCGTGTCGGCGCTGCTGGTTGTCGCCGCGCGCAATCCTGTGCATTCGGTTCTCTATCTCATCCTGGCCTTCTTCAACGCGGCGGCGCTGTTCGTGCTGCTGGGCGCGGAGTTCCTCGCGATGATCCTCGTCGTCGTCTATGTCGGCGCGGTTGCGGTACTGTTTCTCTTCGTCGTGATGATGCTGGATATCGATTTCGCGGAACTGAAAAAAGGCGCGCTGCAATATCTGCCGTTCGGCGGGTTGATCGGGCTGGCCCTGGTCAGCGAATTGATACTGGTCGGCAGCATCTGGGTTTTCGCGCCGGGCGCACATGGTGCGCTCGCGCATGCGACGCCCGCGGGCATGACGAACACCGAGGCGCTCGGCCACATTCTCTATACGGACTACGTCTACTACTTTCAGATCGCGGGGCTGGTGCTGCTGGTCGCCATGATCGGCGCCATCGTGCTCACGCTTCGCCAGCGCCCCGGCGTGCGCCGCCAGGTGATCTCGGTGCAGAACGCGCGGACATCCGCGACGGCGATGGAAATGCGCGATCCGAAGCCGGGGCAGGGGGTATAGAATGACCATCGGCCTTGGCAATTATCTGGCGCTCGCCGCGAGCCTGTTCACCATCGGCGTGTTCGGAATCTTCCTGAACCGCAAGAACGTCATCATCATCCTGATGTCGATCGAACTCATCCTGCTCGCGGTGAACATCAATTTCGTGGCGTTCTCGTCCTATCTCGGCGATCTGGCGGGGCAGGTGTTCGCGCTGTTCATTCTCACCGTTGCCGCGGCCGAAGCCGCCATCGGGCTTGCCATTCTCGTCGTCTATTTCCGCAACCGCGGCTCCATCGCCGTGGAAGACGTCAACGTGATGAAGGGTTGATCGTGTACGCAGCCATCGTCTTCCTTCCCCTGTTGGGCGCCGTCATCGCAGGGCTGTTCGGCCGCGTGATCGGCGCGCGGGCCAGCGAACTGGTCACGACCGTTCTGCTGTTTACTTCCGCCGTGCTGTCCTGCGCCGCGTTCTACCACGTGGCGCTTCTGAGCCATTCGCAGATCGTCCAGATCATGCCGTGGATCACCTCCGGCGACTTCCATGTCGATTGGGCGATCCGTGTCGACACGTTGACGGCCGTGATGCTGGTGGTGGTGACGGGCGTCTCCTCGCTCGTGCATCTTTATTCCATCGGCTACATGCACGAAGACCCCAGCCGCCCGCGGTTCTTCGCTTATCTGTCGCTGTTCACCTTCGCGATGTTGATGCTGGTGACGGCCAACAACTTCCTGCAGTTGTTTTTCGGCTGGGAAGGCGTGGGTCTCGCGTCTTATCTGCTGATCGGCTTCTGGTATGAAAAGCCGTCGGCCAATGCCGCGGCGATGAAGGCCTTTGTGGTCAACCGCATCGGTGACTTCGGTTTCGCGCTGGGGATTTTCGGCGTCTATTTCATTTTCCATTCGCTCGACTTCGACACGGTGTTCAGGGCCGCGCCCGCGATGGTGGGCCACACGTTCCATTTCGGAAGCTGGGACGTCGATATCCTGACCACGCTCTGCCTGTTGCTGTTCGTCGGCGCGATGGGCAAGTCGGCGCAGATCGGGTTGCACACATGGTTGCCGGACGCGATGGAAGGCCCGACACCGGTCTCCGCGCTGATCCATGCCGCGACCATGGTGACGGCAGGCGTGTTCCTCGTCTGCCGCTGCTCGCCAATGTTCGAACTGGCTCCAACTGCGCTGGCGTTCGTGACCTTCATCGGCGCGACGACGGCGTTCTTCGCGGCCTCCGTCGGTCTGTTCCAGAACGACATCAAGCGCGTGATCGCCTATTCGACCTGTTCGCAGCTCGGCTACATGTTCGCCGCCGCCGGCGTGTCGGCCTATGGCAACGCCATGTTCCATCTTTTCACGCACGCCTTCTTCAAGGCGCTGCTGTTCCTCAGCGCGGGTGCGGTGATCCATTCGCTGCACCACGAACAGGACATGCGCAAGATGGGCGGCCTTGCGAAATACCTGCCGTTCACCTGGGCTATGATGCTGATCGGCAATCTGGCGCTGACCGGCGTCGGTATTCCGTTCACGTCTATCGGCACGTCCGGCTTCTATTCCAAGGACGGCATCATCAATGCGGCATTCCTTTCGGGCACGCCGATGGGCACCTATGCGTTCTGGATGACCCTGATCGCGGCCCTGATGACGGCGTTCTATTCCTGGCGCCAGTTCCTGATGACATTCCACGGCCCCTATCGCGGCGCGCAGGATGCACATCTCGAACATGCCGATGCGGACGCGCGTTCGCACACCGATGCGCCGGATGAAAAAGACGATCACGGCCATCACGCCATCGCGCTTTCGGACGTCCATGAATCGCCGCTGGTCATGTTGATCCCGCTGGCGATCCTGGCGGCGGGTGCGCTGGTTGCAGGCTATGCATTCAACCATTTGTTCGTTGGCATCGATGCGGAAGGTTTCTGGCGCACATCGTTGGGCGCCATTGCGGGGCATCATGCCGCCGGTGCCGAAGTGCCGCTGTGGGTCGAGTTGGGGCCGCTGGTGGTGACGGCCATCGGTTTCGCCATTGCGTTCTACTACTACGTGCTTCACCCCGACGTGCCGCCGAAGATGGCCGCGAAGAACGGCATCCTCTACAATTTCCTCTACAACAAATGGTATTTCGACGAGATCTACGACTTCCTCTTCGTGCGTCCGACGCTGTGGATCGGGCGGACGCTGTGGAAGGTCGGTGACGGCAAGATCATCGATGGGCTTGGGCCTGACGGCATCGCCGCCCGCGTGCTGGACGTGACGCGCGGCGCCGTGCGCATGCAGTCGGGCTACGTCTATCATTACGCCTTCGCGATGATGCTCGGCGTGCTGGCGCTCATCACCTGGTTCATGTTTTCGGGAGGTGTGCTGTGAGCCATCTTCCGATCCTGAGCATCGTCACGTTCCTGCCGGTTGTCGGCATTCTGATCATTCTGCTGACGCGCGGACAGCGCGAAACGGTGGCCAATGTGGCCCGCTGGGTGGCGTTGATCACCACGCTCGCGGACCTCGCGGTCGCCATCGCGATCTGGGTCAAGTTCGACGGCTCGACGGCCGCGTTCCAGTTCGTGGAGCGCGCCCAATGGTTGGGCGGCGGCATCAGCTATCACATGGGCGTGGACGGAATTTCCGTTCTCTTCGTCGTGCTGACGTCGCTGCTGATGCCGTTCTGTATCCTGGCAAGCTGGAAATCGATCGAGAATAGAGTGCCGGAATACATGATCGCGTTCCTAGCGCTGCAAAGCCTGATGATCGGCGTGTTCTGCGCACTCGACCTGGTACTCTTCTATACCTTCTTTGAAGGCGGCCTGATTCCGATGTTCCTGATCATCGGTGTGTGGGGCGGCAAGCGGCGGGTCTATGCCAGCTTCAAGTTCTTCCTCTACACCTTGCTCGGCTCGGTGCTGATGCTGCTCGCGATCCTGTGGATGTATCTGTATTCGGGCACGACCGACATCGCGGTGCTGCTGGCGACGGCGCATTTCCCGGTCGGGATGCAGGCCTTCCTGTGGCTGGCTTTCTTCGCCAGTTTCGCGGTGAAGATGCCGATGTGGCCGGTGCATACCTGGCTGCCCGACGCGCATGTTGAGGCGCCGACGGCAGGCTCGGTCATCCTGGCAGGCATCCTGCTCAAGATGGGCGGCTACGGCTTCCTGCGTTTCTCGCTGCCGATGTTCGCCAGCGCGTCGGCGACCTTCACGCCCTTTATCTTCGTGCTGTCGGTCGTTGCCATCATTTACACGTCCTATGTCGCGCTGGCGCAGGAGGATATGAAAAAGCTCATCGCCTATTCGTCCGTGGCGCATATGGGCTTCGTGACCATGGGCATCTTCACGCTGACCCACGTGGGTGTCGAAGGCGGCATCTACCAGATGCTCAGCCACGGCATCGTCTCCGGCGCGCTGTTCCTTTGCGTCGGCGTGATCTACGACCGCATGCATACGCGCGAGATTGCCGCCTATGGCGGGTTGGTTGAGCGCATGCCGATCTATGCGGCGTGTTTCATGGTGTTCACGCTGGCCAATGTCGGGCTACCGGGCACGGGCGGATTCGTCGGTGAATTTCTCACCATGCTGGGGGCGTTCATCGTCAACACCTGGGTCGCGATCTTTGCGGCGACGGGTGTCATCCTGTCGGCGGCCTATATGCTTTACCTCTATTGGCGCGTGATCTTCGGCAAGTTGGTAAAGCCGGGACTGATGGCAATTCAGGACCTGTCGGCGCGCGAGATCGCAATTCTTGGCCCCCTCGTCGTCGCCACGCTGATCATGGGCGTCTATCCCAATTTCGTTTTCAAGGTGACGAGCGTCTCCGTGCAGCACCTGATTGACCAGAACAAGATCGCGCTGGCGTTCGATCACGCGCCCAAGCTCGCTTCGATTGCGAAGGTTGCGCCATGAACATTTCCGCCAACCTCGCGGTTCTCGCACCCGAACTGATCCTGGCGATCGGCGCCATGGTGCTGCTGTTGTTCGGTGCGATCCGTGGCGAAAAAGGCATCGGTCTGGTCTCAATGCTGGCCATCATCGTGCTGGCGGGGGCTGCGTGGTTCGTCGTTTCGCCGCTTTCGCACGATCCTCGCGCGTTCGGCGGCGCCTTCGTGGTCGACGATTTCGCGCGCTTCGCCAAATTGCTGATCCTGCTGGGGTCCGCGGCAAGCCTGCTGATGGCGCAGGACTTTCTCAAATCTCTGGGCCTCGACAAGTTTGAATTTCCGGTTCTGATACTGCTGTCGACGGTCGGCATGATGCTGATGGTGTCGGCGTCGAATTTCATCGCGCTTTATATGGGGCTGGAACTGCAGAGTCTCGCGCTCTACGTGCTGGCCGCGTTCCACCGCGATTCCCTGCGCTCCACCGAAGCCGGCCTCAAATATTTCGTCCTCGGCGCGCTATCGTCCGGCATGATGCTCTACGGCATCTCTTTCATCTACGGGTTCACGGGCTCGACCGACTTTGCCGTCATCTCCCATGTCGTCACGGCGTCAGGCGTGGATATCGGACTGCTCTTCGGAATTGTGTTCCTGATCTCCGGACTCGCGTTCAAGATTTCAGCCGTGCCGTTCCACATGTGGACACCGGACGTCTATGAAGGCGCGCCGACGCCGATCACCGCGTTCTTCTCCATGTCGCCCAAGGTGGCGGCAATGATCCTGTTCCTGCGCGCGATGCTGGGCCCGTTCCCCGGCGCGTTTCATCAGTGGCAACAGATCGTCGTCGTGATCTCCGTGCTCTCCATGGCGCTGGGGGCTTTCGCCGCCATCGGCCAAACCAACATCAAGCGCCTGATGGCGTACAGCTCCATTAGCCACATGGGATATGCGCTGCTCGGTCTTGCCGCGGGCACGACACAGGGCGTGCAGGGCGTGTTGATTTACATGCTGATCTACCTTGTCACCAACGCCGGTGTGTTCGTCTGCATCCTGCAGATGCGGCGCAATGGCGAGCAGGTGGAAACGATTGCAGACCTCGCCGGTCTTGCGCGCACGCAGCCGAAACTGGCCTTCGCGTTCCTGCTGTTCATGGTGAGCGTGGCCGGTATTCCGCCCTTCGCAGGGTTCTTCGCGAAATTCTACGTCTTCCTCGCGGCCATTCAGGCGCACCTTTATATCCCCGCGATCCTCGGCGTCGTCGCGAGCGTGGTGGGCGCGTTTTATTATTGGCGCATCATCAAGGTCATGTATTTCGACGAACCGGCCGCCCCATTCGACGGCGAAGCAGGCGCCACGTTGAATTCCATTCTGGTCGTGTCAGGTGCGTTCACGATGTTCTTCATCGTGGGCGGCGGTCCGTTGATCGCCATTGCCGCAAACGCCGCAAAGGCGTTGCTGCCGTGACCACGGCGCTCGCATGGCCTGATGGCTATGCACTCCGGGAATTTGACGAGATCGATTCCACCAACGAGGAAGCCAGGCGTCTCGCGACACAGGGCGAGCGCGGACCGGTATGGCTCTCCGCTGCGCGCCAGACGGCAGGTCGAGGCAGGCGGGGGCGCGTTTGGGAATCACCCACGGGCAATCTCTCCGCCACACTGCTGATCGCGCCGGGCAAGCCCGCTTCGGAATGCGCGCAGCTATCCTTTGTCACCGCCATTGCTGCCGCCGATGCCACGTCAAGCTTTGCACCGTCCACCGACGTCAAAGTGAAATGGCCCAACGATGTCTTGGCGAACGGCAAGAAGCTGGCGGGCATCCTGCTGGAATCGGCCAGCGGTGCGGATGCAACGCTCGCCTATCTCGCTATCGGCATTGGCATGAATCTGGCGCACTTCCCACCCGGCACGGAATTTCCCGCGACGTCGCTGGCGGGGCTCGGTGTCGTCGCGCCCCCGCCGAAAGTGGCGCTAACCGAACTCGCCGCGCAATTCGCGAAATGGTATGACGTCTGGATGACGAACGGCTTTTCACCCATTCAGGATGCATGGCTGGCGCGCGCCGCGGGCCTGGGCACACGCATACGTGCGTGTCTGACGAACGAAGAAACATCGGGTGTGTTCGAGGGGATCGACCACACTGGCGCGCTCATCCTGCGCGAAGCCCAAGGCCGCACGCGCATCATCGCCGCCGGAGAGGTTTTTTTCTGATGCTGCTCGCCATCGACGCCGGCAATACCAACATTGTTTTCGCCGTGCACGACGGCAAGGAAATGCGCGCCGAGTGGCGGGCGGTGACGGAGACGACGCGCACGGCGGATGAATATGCCGTGCTGCTCAGTCCGCTGCTGCAGCTGGCAGGATTCACTTTCTCGGATTTCGACGCGGCTATCATCGCCACGGTGGTTCCACAGGCGCTGTTCGATCTTCGCCAGTTCTGCCGCCGCTATCTGAAATGCGAAGCGCTGGTCGTGGGCGACGCCGATGTCGATCTCGGTATCGAGATTCATACCGACCGTCCAGCCGCGGTGGGTGCGGACAGGCTCGTCAATTCCGTCGCGGCGCATGCGACTTACAAGGGGGCGCTGATCGTCGTCGATTTCGGCACCGCCACGACCTTCGACATTGTGGATGCGAACGGCAATTACGAAGGCGGCGTCATCGCGCCGGGCGTGAATGTCTCGGCCGAAGCGCTGCATCAGGCTGCCGCCATGTTGCCGCGCGTCGCCGTCGGCCGTACGCAGAACGTGATCGGCAAGGACACGGTGCCCGCGATGCAGTCGGGACTGTTCTGGGGTTATGTCGGTCTTATTGAAGGGCTCGTCGCCCGCATCAAGGAAGAATACGGCGCGCCCATGACGGTGATCGGCACCGGCGGCCTTGCCACGCCTTTCCATCGCCAGACACAGGCCATCGACCATCTGGATCCCGACCTCACCATTCGCGGCCTGATCATGATTTATGAGCGCAACGCCGCCAAATGTGCGAAGCCTGCGGCCTGATGGCGTTATCTTCCGAAGACGAATTGGTGTTGCTCCCGCTCGGCGGCGCGGGCGAGATCGGCATGAATTTCAACGCGTATGGGTTTGGCCCACCGGACGAGCGCAAGTGGATCGTGGTGGATTGCGGCGTGCTGTTCGGCCGCGAAACCGACACGCCCGGCGTCGACGTTATCATGCCGGACATCCGGTTTCTCGCGGAGCAGGCGCGCGACGTTCTCGCCATCGTGCTGACCCACGCGCATGAAGATCATATCGGCGCCATCGGGCATTTGTGGCCGCAGCTGCGTTGCCCGATGTATGCCACGCCGTTCACCGCGCGGCTGATGGAAGACAAGCTCGCGGAGGCCGGAATCCAGGATCAGGCGAAGGTGCGCGTTGTACCGCTGGGCGGGCGTATCAAGATCGGTCCCTTCGACATCGAGTTTCATTCCATCACCCATTCCATTCCCGAGCCGAACGCGCTGGTGATCCGCACCCCGCTCGGCACTGTGATGCACACG
>DATCFN010000272.1:0-13215 GCA_036509475.1 Rhizomicrobium sp.
TCCGGCGTCAGCGCCAGAATGAGCCGCGTCTTCCATTGCGACCCGGCAACGGCAAAACCGGCAATGAGCAAAATCAGAACGGCGAAGCGCAGGTAATAGGGATCGCGCCTGCTCAATTTCGGCGACGGCATTTTGACACGCAGCTTTCCGATGCGCGCGAGCATGGCGCGGATATGCGCGCGCCAGAGCGCCTCGGCATAAGCATCGCCAACGCCCACCGCCTGGCGGTCGCGCTGTTCGGTGATCGGCCGATGTTCAAGCACGCTGTCATGCTCGACGCGGCGCGCGCCGTCTTCCCAGCTTGGGCTGCGGAAATCCTTGAAGTTCTCATAGAAAAAATAACCCGACGCACCGAAGGCGCCGAGCAGCAGCAATGTGTGGATGCCCCAAGGCACAAGGTCGAAAAGGTTGAGTAGCCCTGCCGCGAGGAATGCGGCCATGATGCCGATCGCCGGCCACAGCGCGGGCCAGACGCGCTCCCACCACAACGCGGCGCGCGCTTTGCGAATGGATCGCTCGACGCGGGCGACGTCGCGCTTAAGGCGCGAGCCACCCGGGGAGGCGATCAAGTCCGATAAGTTCGTCATCACTCAACCGCGGCCGCACAATTGCCCATTGGTCGCCTTTCACCAGGACTTCCGGCGCGGGCGGGCGCGCATTGTAAGCCGAAGCCATCACCGCGCCATAGGCACCGGCGGTCAGAAGGGCGACAAGATCGCCGGCTTTCAACTCCGGCAATTCGCGGTCCGCCGCGAATTGATCGGAGGATTCGCAAACCGGCCCCACGACATCGTAAACGGCGCGGGCGGAACCCGGCTCGGTCACGGACACGATCTCGTGATGGGCGTCATACATGGCTGGCCGGATCAAATCGTTCATACCCGCGTCGATGATCAGGAATTTCTTGGCCTCGCCCGCCTTAACGTAGATCACCCGCGAGACAAGGATGCCGGCATTGGCCGCGATCAGCCGCCCCGGTTCCAAGATAAGGTCCACATCCAGATCGGCCGTCGCCCTGGTAACCATCGCACCATATTTTTCCGGCGCGGGTGGCGGCGGGCCGTTTTTGTCGTAAGGCACGCCGAGGCCGCCGCCGAGATCGACCCTGCCTATGGCGTGGCCATCTTCGCGCAGGATTTTCACCAGCTCGACGACGCGCGCGAAAGCGGCTTCGAAGGGTTCAAGTTGGGTGATCTGGCTTCCGATATGCACATCGACGCCGACGATTTTCAGTCCGGGCAAAGTCGCGGCGAGACGATAGGCGTCACGCGCGCGCGACCACGGAATGCCGAATTTGTTTTCCGATGTTCCGGTGGTGATCTTGGCGTGGGTCTTCGCGTCCACGTTTGGATTGACGCGGATGGTGATGGGCGCGGTCGTGTGCATCGCGCGCGCCGCTGCATCAAGCGCGATCAGTTCCGGCTCGCTCTCGACATTGAACTGATGAATTTTGTGTTCCAGCCCCAGCCGCATTTCGTCCGGCTTCTTGCCGACGCCGGAAAAAACGATCCTGCTTGCCGGTATTCCCGCCGCCAGCGCCTTCTTCAATTCACCGCCGGAGACGACATCCGCCCCCGCACCCAGGCGCGCCAGCGTTTTCAGGACCGCCAGATTGCCGTTGGCCTTGACTGAGTAAGCGATAAGCGCGGATTTCGGAAAGGCTTGTGCGAAAACGCGATAGTGCCGCTCCAGCGTTGCACTCGAATAGCAATAGAACGGCGTGCCGACTTGCTGGGCCAATGCGGTTATGTCGACGTCTTCGGCGAACAGCCGCCCGTCCCGATAGTCGAAATGGTTCATCGGCCTATGGGCTGCGTCGGCCGCGATGGGTCTTTGGTGCCTTTCGGATTCTCTTTGCCGTTGGGTAGAAGAAGATTGTTCTTCACGCCGCAGGCGGGAAGTGAAAGGGCCAGACCGATGATCAGAACGAGCCGCAGGATTTTCATTTCAGTTTCTCCTGCCAGAACGCGATCTGCTCGTGCACGCGCACCGGCGCGGTGCCGCCAAAGCTGGTACGCGAGTTTAGCGAAGACTCGAGCGAAAGCACCGTGACAATTTCGTTGGTAATGCCGGGTTCCGCCTTCTGCATTTCCGCGACCGGCAGTTTCTCCAGTGTGACGCCCAGTTCCTCCGCGCGTTTCACCAGCGAACCGGCAATGTGATGCGCCTCGCGGAACGGCTTTTTCAGCGTCGTCACCAGCCAGTCGGCGAGATCGGTGGCGGTCGGGTAACCCGCTTCGGCGGCTTTGCGCATGGCGGCGGGATTGGCTTTCAGATCGCCGATCATGCCGGCCATTGCCGCCAGCGACAGGTCGAGCGCGTCTGCGGCGCTGAACACCGCTTCCTTGTCTTCCTGCAAATCCTTGGCATAGGCGAGGGCGAGGCCCTTCATCACGGTGGTAAGCGTCACGAAGCTGCCGAGGATGCGGCCCGTCTTGGCGCGCACCAGTTCGGCGGCGTCGGGATTGCGTTTCTGCGGCATGATCGAGGAGCCGGTGGTGAAGGCGTCCGACAAAGCGATGAAGCCGAAAGACGGTGAGGCCCACAGCACAATCTCTTCCGCCAGCCGCGAAAGATTTGTCGCCGCGATGCTGGCGGCGGAAAGATATTCCAGTGCGAAATCGCGCGTGCTCACGGCGTCAAGCGAATTGCGCATCGGTGCATCGAAGCCCAGTGTGGCTGCCGTCTTTGTGCGGTCGATATTGAACGGCGTGCCCGCCAATGCCGCGGCGCCCAAGGGCGATTCATTCATCCGCCTGGCGGCGTCAGTAAAGCGGCTGCGGTCGCGCGCGAACATTTCGACATAGGCGAGGCAATGATGCGCGAAGCTGATAGGCTGTGCGGGCTGCATGTGGGTGAAGCCGGGCATGATGGTGTCAGCGTGCTTCCCGGCTTGTGCCAGAAGTGCGCGTTGCAGCGCGGTCAATCCGGCTT
This sequence comes from Rhizomicrobium sp., assembly GCA_036509475.1. Taxonomy (GTDB): domain Bacteria; phylum Pseudomonadota; class Alphaproteobacteria; order Micropepsales; family Micropepsaceae; genus Rhizomicrobium. The sequence goes on from DATCFN010000272.1 coordinate 2,935, forward strand.
CGGCGCGCATGCACGCTTCACGCACCCATAGCCGCAAATCCGTTGCAACCTGATCGTTGCGCGAGCGCGCTGTATGAAGGCGGCCTCCCGCCGGTCCCACGATCTCGGTCAACCGGCTTTCGATATTGAAATGGATGTCTTCGAGTTCACGTTTGAAAGTGAAGCGGCCTTCGCCGATTTCCGCTTCGATCTGGTCAAGGCCTTTGAGAATAGCCGCCCCGTCCTCTTGCGTGATGATCCCCTGATCGGCGAGCATGCGGGCATGCGCGCGCGAACCCGCAATGTCCTGGGCCGCGAGGCGCTTGTCGAATTCGATGGAGACGTTGATCTCCGCCATGATATCCGCGGGGCCTTTGGCGAACCGTCCGCCCCACATCTTGTTGGTGCCCATGAACCTTGATCTTCTGAAACGCCCTGTCGTGCTGGCCGCCATTGCCGTCGTCATCGCCGGCATCGCTGCTGTTCTATATGTGATCCCTTCCGCATCTGTCCACGCGCCGCCCTCTTTGGCCGCGCTTGTGCCCGCCAAAACGCCGGTGGCGGTCCCCGCCGTCGCTTTCACCGACGGGCTGGGCAAACGCCATATGCTGGGCGAGTTCAAGGGCCGTTATGTCCTGCTCAATCTTTGGGCGACGTGGTGCGGCCCCTGTGTGAAGGAGCTGCCGTCCCTTCAGCGGCTTCAGGCGGCGATGCCGGCGGACAAATTCGCCATCGTGCCGGTGAATGTGGGCCGCAGCGATGCGATGGAAACCGCCAAATTCCTGATGGCGCATGATGCGGGCAAGCTATCCGTGAATGTCGATAGCGATCTGGCGCTGATGCGGGCGCTTCATGCCTATGGCCTGCCAGCGACGGTATTGATCGATCCGCAGGGACGAGAGATCGCGCGCGCCGAAGGTCCGGCGGATTGGGACGATCCGGCGGCGATTGCCTATTTCAAATCTTTGGCGGCACACGCCGCGTCATAGTCCGCCCACATCGGCGCGCAATCCACGACAGACTTTGTCTGCATCGCGCGATCGATCGCCATGACGGTAAGCCCGGCTTCCATCGAGTCAAGCGGCGTTACCGGAAACGCCGCACCGTTTTCCATCGCGGCCAGAAGATCGCGCGCCATCGCCTGATCGGCGCCGTTGTGATTGTCGTCCGTCCGCTCGTTCCATTGCAGCCGCTCCGGCTTTCCCGTCGCCATCGTGCCGCGGATCATCAATTTGTTGCGCACCAGATCGGCGAGCAGCGTGACGCCGGTGCCGGCAATATACCAGCGGCGCTCCTGCAAACTCACATGGCTGTTGGCGTGAAAGGAAAGCTGCGTGCCGTTGGCATATTCCACCAGCGCCGTCTGATGATCGGTCACGTCCATATCGGACTGAAAGGCGTCGTTCGCCGCGCCCCATCCCGCATCCCGCAAGGCATAAGCGGGCGAGCCGTCGTCATAGGCTTTTGCGGCGTCCGCGCGGCCCGGATGAAAAATGCGCCGTCCACCGAAGCTGGCGACACGCGAGGGACGCGCGCCGATCAATCGGTTGAAGATATCGAAGTCATGGCAGACCTTGTCGAGAAAATAGGAGCCGCCCCAGTCCTGCTTTCTGCGCCAGTTGCGCGCCAGATAGCCGCCATGTTCGGGATGCAGATGCTCCGTTGCATCCATGGAAATAATTTCACCAAGCTGGCCGCTATCAGCGCGCTTGATGACTTCGCGCACGATCGGCATGGAACGCATCACCAGCCCGATATAAAGAGGCGGCGTGCTGCAATCCGCCAGATGCCGGGCAAGGGCCATCGTTTCGTCCTCGGTGCGAACAATCGGCTTCTCGGCGAAGATCGGAAAGCCGGCCGCGAACGCCACCAGGAGGTGCTCGTAGTGCAGATGATTGGGCGAGCCGATCATCACAAGATCGAACGGCTCGTCTTTCAACAACGCCTGGGCGTTGGCGTAAGGTTTTCCTGCCGCGATGCCATGGTCTTGCAGGATGGATGCGCCGACGGGCGCCGGATCGGCATAGCCCGCGATGTGGAGGTTCCAGCCGACTTCCTGCATCGCCGCCAACACATGCGCGATGCGCTGACCCAGTCCGATGATGCCGATGCGCGCGGATTTCATAAGGCTGAGACTAGCGCGTTTCATCCGAATGCGAAGCGCGCAGTCGGTCGGCATGCATCGAGGAGTCCGCTTCGGGATTGGCGGCGCGTTGGCGGCTCAATTCCACAGGCTCGTAAAGCCTTGCAAGGCTGACAATGGCGGCAACAAGGGCGAAGCCGGTCGCGAGAAATAGCGCCACGGTTGGCCCCTGATGGGGCAGCCGCGCGAATAGCAGCGCCACAAGCGCGGCACCCGTCGTCTGGCCCAGCAGTCGCGCGGTCCCCAGCATGCCGCTTGCACCGCCGCTGCGTTCCTTGGGCGCGGCCGTCAGCATCGCGCGGTTGTTCGGCGACTGGAAAAGCCCGAAGCCAATACCTGAAAGCGCCATGCGCCAACCGATGTCGAAATAGTCCGGCTGATCCGGCAGGAAAGCGAGGGAGAGAAGTCCCAGCGCAAAAAGAAACAACCCGATGCCGCCGAGAAGTCCTGCCGAATAGCGATCGGCCAGCCGCCCCGCGATGGGCGCCGCGATACCGATAGCGATGGGCCATGGCGCGATCAGCAGGCCCGTCTGCACCGCACTGAAATGCAAATCCATTTGAAACAGAAATGGCAGGGACACCAGCGCCAGCATCTGCGCGGCGAAAGAGCTGATGGAGGTTCCGACCGAGAGCGCGAAGATCGGGATGCGCAACAGGTCGACGGGCAGCATCGGTGCGGCTTTGCCCATTTCCCTCTTCACCAGCAGGTAGCCAAGGCCGACCGTGCCGATTATTTCGACAAGAAAGAACGGGAATTTTTCGCCATGGCCGAGCGCGTCAATGCTGCCGATCATCAGGCCGAAGGTCGCGGCGCTCAAAACCGCGCCAACAATGTCGAAGCTGTGCGGCGATTTTCTTGTGTGCGGTAGAAAAAGGAAACCCACCGAAAATGCGGCGAGTCCGATGGGCACATTCACTGCGAACAGCCACGGCCAGTTGGCGACCGACAGAATGGCGCTGGCGATGGTCGGTCCCACGGCGGAAGACACGGCAACCACAAGCGCGTTGATGCCGATGCCGCGGCCCAAAAGGTTTTGCGGATAGATGAAGCGCAACAGCGCCGTGTTCACGCTCATGATGCCAGCGGCGCCGAAACCCTGGATCACGCGTGCGGCGGCGAGTTCCGGCAAAGTGTGTGAGAAGGCGCAGCCGAGTGACGCCAAAGTGAAGAGTATGAGCCCACTCAGATAGACCGGGCGGTAGCCTACGATGTCGCCCAGCGAAGACAGCGGCAGCAGAGAAATGGTGATGGCGAGCTGATAACCGTTCACCACCCAGATCGACAGAGCCGGATTGGTGTGCAGGTCGCGCGCGATGGTCGGCAGCGCGACATTGGCGATCGCCGAATCGATGACGGCCAGCGTGATGCCCAGCCCGATGGCGACAATCGCCCAGTAACGCTGCGGTAGCGGCAAGCCGTCGGTATGGGTCATGGTGTTACCGTAGCGGTCGGAGACGTCTGCCTCCACAACGTGCCACGCGGCATTTTGATCTTTCCGCGCCGCGCTATTTTGCCAGCGCTTTGCGAACCGCAGCGAAATAGGCGTCCTGTGCGAGCCAGTATTTCGGCGCGTCGGCCACAGGCCATGCGCTGTTGGTCACGATGACGAGATCTTTCTTCGGATCGAGGAAAATCGACTGGCCGAAAATGCCTTCCGCCTCGTACGTGCCGTTCGGGTGTATCCACCAGAAATAACCGTAGCCGAGATCGCCCTCGTCACTCTTCACCTGCTCGGACGAAGCTGCCTCCACCCAACCGTCCGGCAGAATCTTTTTGCCGTCCGCAATGCCGCCATGCATGAAGAACATACCAAAGCGCGCATAGTCGCGCAGGGTCATGGAGATACAGCACCCGCCCAGTTCCGCACCGCCCTGATCCAGCATCCACACAGCATCCTGCTCGGTGCCGATTTTCGACCAGATTTTCTCCGACAGGTAATCGGCCAGATGCTTTTTCGTCGCGCGTGCGACGAGAATTCCGGCCAGGTCGGTTTCTCCGGTGTCGTAGTGGAAAATCGTTCCGGGCTTATGCGCGCGGGGCAGCTTCGCCATATAGGCTTCGATGGGGTCTTCCCCGTCGGCGCGTTTGGGCTGCACGCCGAACTGCGCCACGTCGGATTTCGGATCGGAATAATCTTCATTCCATTTCACGCCGGAACGCATGGTGATGAGATCGCCGACGGTCACGCCGTCATAGGCGGTGCCTTTCAGTTCCGGCAAATAGACGGTGACCTGCGAGTCCAGGCCTTTGATATATCCATCCTTGATCGCGGCGCCGATCAGCGTGGAGGTCACGGACTTGCCGACGGAGAAACTCGTCCAGCGGTCTTTCTCGGTGCGGCCGAGGCCGTAGCGTTCCAGCAGAATGCGGCCGTGCTGGATGACGATAAGGCCCGATACATTCGTCGCCTTCATATATCCAGCGGTATCGAGCGCCTGGCCGCCAAAGGCATACGAAACGTCGAACGGCTTGGCGTCATGCGGCAACGCGCTGACGGTCTGCCCGCGCAACACGGTACGTGTCGGGAATATCTTTTCGATATTGCGATAACCGACGGCCTGCTCCGCCGGTGTCCAGAACAGGAAGTTGTTGGGCGAAGGAAGGTTCTGTGGGGCCGCACAGATTCCGAAGAAAAGTGCCGCGCCAAGCGCCGCAAGCCGAACAGATTGCATGTTTCCCGCCCCGATTTTTGTCAAATCAGTTTAGGCGATGAATTGGCGGAATGAGAAGCCTACCGGGTCGGGACCGGATGGTCGCCGCGATAATCATAGAAACCGCGGCCGGTCTTTTTGCCGAGCCAGCCGGCTTCGACGTATTTCACCAGCAGCGGGCAGGGGCGGTATTTCGAGTCGGCGAGGCCTTCGTAGAGAACCTGCATCACCGACAGGCACGTATCCAACCCGATGAAGTCGGCCAGTTGCAGCGGGCCCATCGGATGGTTCGCGCCGAGTTTCATGGCGGTGTCGATCGCTTCAACGTTACCGACGCCTTCATACAGCGTGTAAACCGCTTCGTTGATCATCGGCAGCAGGATGCGGTTGACGATGAAGGCCGGGAAGTCTTCGGCATAGGCGGCGGTCTTGCCGACTTTACGCACGATTTCGAGCGCCGCCTGGAATGTCGCGTCGTCAGTGGCGATGCCGCGGATGACTTCCACCAGCTGCATCATCGGCACCGGATTCATGAAGTGAATACCGATGAAATGTTCGGGGCGATCAGTCGATGCCGCGAGGCGCGTGATGGAAATGGAGGACGTGTTTGACGCCAGCATCGCGGTCTTGGAGAGGCGTGGGCAGAGATCGGCAAAAATCTTGCGCTTGGTGGCTTCGTCTTCCGTCGCGGCCTCGATAACGAGTTCGCGGTCTTTCATGTCGTCAATGCTTTGCGAGACGTGAATACGCGCCAGTGCCGGTGCCACGGCGTCGTCTTTGATCAGGCCGCGCCCCGCCTGGCGATGCATGTTTTTTTCGATCGTGTCGCGCGCCTTGGCCAGAGCCTGCGCGTCGATATCCTCCAGCACGACATCGATTCCCGCGAGCGACAGAACATGGGCGATGCCCATGCCCATTTGTCCCGCGCCGATTACGCCAACTCGCTCGATGCCCATGCTTTTGTCCTCTGCCGGAGCCTAATAGCCCAGCTTGGTAAGCTCTTCGTCCATCTCCGGGATCGCCTTGAACAGATCGGCGACGAGGCCGAAATCGGCAACCTGGAAAATCGGCGCTTCTTCGTCTTTGTTGATGGCGGCGATGATCTTGGAATCTTTCATGCCCGCCAGATGCTGGATCGCGCCGGAAATGCCGACCGCGATGTAAAGATCCGGCGCCACGACCTTGCCGGTCTGCCCGACCTGATAGTCGTTGGGCACGAAGCCCGCATCGACGGCAGCGCGCGAGGCGCCAACAGCGGCGTGCAGCTTGTCCGCGATCTTGTCGAGCAGATGGAAGTTCTCGCCCGACTGCATGCCGCGTCCGCCGGAAATCACGATCTTGGCGGAGGTGAGTTCGGGACGTTCCGACTTGGAAAGCTCCTCGCTCATAAATTTGGAAATGCCGTCATCACCTGCGCCTGCGATCTTCTCGACGGTGGCGCTGCCCGCACCTTCTGCGGGCTTAAAAGCCGTGGTGCGGACGGTGATGACTTTCTTGAACGCGCCCGCCTGAACCGTGGCAATAGCGTTACCGGCATAGATCGGACGCTCGAACGTATCGGCGCTGACGACTTTCAGGATTTCGGAAATCTGCGGTACGTCCAAGGTAGCGGCAACGCGCGGCAGATAGTTCTTTCCGCTCGTCGTGGCGGGCGCGAGGATCGCGTCGTACTTGTCGGCCAGCGAAAGGATCAGCTTCGCCATCGGCTCAGCCGTCATTTTCGCGTAGGCCGCATCGTCGGCAACGAGAATCTTCTCGACGCCGGCAAGCTTGGACGCAACATCCGCCACGGCCTGGCAGCCGGAACCGGCGACCAGCACATGCACCGGCGTTGAAATCTGTGCAGCAGCAGCCACCGTCTTGGCGGTCGCGTCTTTCAGAACCTTGTTGTCGTGTTCGGCAATAACCAGCGACGCCATTAGAACGCCCCCGCTTCTTTGAGTTTGTCGATCAGTTCGGCGGCGGTCTTCACTTTGATACCCGCGACGCGCTTGGGCGGCTCGGTCACTTTCAGCGTTTTCAAACGCGGCGTGACGTCGACGCCGTAATCGGCGGGCGTCTTTTCGTCGATCGGCTTTTTCTTCGCCTTCATGATATTCGGCAGCGAGGCATAGCGCGGCTCGTTCAAGCGAAGGTCGGTCGTCATCACGGCGGGAAGTTTCACTTCCACGGTCTGGAGGCCCCCGTCGATTTCGCGTTCGATGTCGGCTTTGCCGTCACCCATTTCCAATTTGTGCGCGAAGGTCGCCTGCGGCCAGCCGAGAAGCGCAGCCAGCATCTGGCCCGTCTGGTTGCTGTCGTCGTCGATGGCCTGCTTGCCGGTGATGACGAGGCCAGGCTGTTCGGCTTCGCAAATGGCTTTGAGAATTTTCGCGACCGCCAGCGGTTCTACTTCGCCGTCTGTCTTCACCAGAATGCCGCGATCGGCGCCCATGGCGAGCGCGGTGCGGATGGTTTCGCTGCACTGTTGCGGCCCGATGGAGACAGCGATGATCTCGGTCGCTTTGCCTTTTTCCTTCAGGCGGATGGCTTCCTCGACGCTGATTTCGTCGAAGGGATTCATGGACATTTTGACGTTGGCGAGATCGACACCGCTTTGGTCCGCCTTCACGCGAACCTTCACATTATAATCGATCACCCGCTTGACGGGCACGATGACCTTCATGGCTGTTCCTGATTGCCTTCCCGGAAAGGCGGGCCGTCTTATCCCCGGATGCTAACCTGCGTCCGAGCCCCTGTTGCCGCCCGCTTGATTGTGCGGCGCAAAAACTAGGTCCGGGGCTGACCGCCTGTCAACGAAACTTAGTCCCGCGCGGCCAGCGTTATGCCGCCGCGCCTGACCTCGATTTTTTATGTTGCACCGCAATATTTCAGGAATATGCGTCACTCCGCCGCAGCTTACTTCAGCGTGGCGAGATAGGCGACGAGATCGGCGTCATCGCTTGGCCGGGTGACGCCGGCGAACGCCATACGGTTGCCGGGCACCACGACCTGCGGATGCTGGATGTAAGCGGTGAGCTTATCGGCCGTCCAGGCAAAGCCCGCGCTCTTCATCGCGGCGGAATACGCGAAGTCCGGCATGCTGCCCGCCTTGCGGCCAACGACGCCGAACAGGTTGGGGCCGATCTTCGCCGCCGCACCTTTGGTGTTGGAATGGCAGATGGCGCAGCGATTGAAGATCGTGGCGCCGTTCTTGGCGTCGGCACCTTGGGCCTGCGATGCCAGCATGAGGGCCGCCGCAACAACCCCCATCGACTTCCAAATGCGAACCATCGATCAATCTCCCCTGAACACGAATATGACGCGCGGATTCTTAGCGCGGCTTTGGCTTTTGGAACAGGGACCTCTTTGGCGCGCGTGACATTGACAACACAGCCTTCCGGCGCGCGCCGCATCGAACTGATCATCGTTCTGGGTGCGCTGACCGCCTTTGGCGCGCTGTCCATCGACATGTACCTGCCAGCGTTGCCGTCGATCGCGAGGGGATTTCATGTGTCCATCGGCGCCGCAGAGCAGACGCTTGCCACGTTCTTTCTCGGCTTTGCGATAGGCCAGACTTTCTTTGGACCCTTGGCAGACCGTTTCGGCCGCAAGCCGCCGCTCTATGCGGGACTGCTTCTCTATCTGGCGATGTGTGCCGCCTGTGCCTTGTCGACGAGTGTCGAGATGCTGATGGTCGCGCGATTCTTTCAGGCCGTCGGCGCCTGCGCGGGCGGCGTGGTGGCGCGTGCCTGCGTGCGCGACCTGTTCGGCCCCGAAGAAACGCCGCGTGTCTTCGCCTATATGATGCTGGTGCTTGGCGTGGCGCCGCTGATCGCGCCGTTCCTCGGCGGCTATTTTCTTATCTGGGCGAGCTGGCGCGCGATCTTCTGGTTTCAGTTTGTCATCGGCGGGCTGGCGGCGCTTGCCGTCGCGATCCGTTTGCCGGAAACCCACGGCGGCGCGCATCGCCCGCTGCACCCCTTCATCATCGTCGCGGACTATGCGCGGATCGTGCGGGACCGCAATTTCATCGCCTACGCGCTGGCCGCGGCTGTCAGTAACGCATCGCTCTATGCCTATCTCACCGGATCGGCGCATGTCCTCATCGATATTTTTCACATCGCGCCGCAGAATTTCGGCTGGTTTTTCGGCGCCAATGCGTTCGGATTGATAGGAACGGCGCAGATCGCGGCGCGGCTGGTTCGCGGGCGCCTGCCGGAAAGCGTGATGCTGAAGGCGCAGATCGCACATGTCGTCGCGGGCACGATTCTTGTTGTTGTCGCGGTCAGCGGCTTCGGCGGCGTCTATGGTATCGGCGCCTCGCTGTTTTTGTTCCTGTCGTTCAACGGCGCCATCAACCCGATGGCGACAGGCGCAGCCATGCGTCGCTACGCGATCAACGCCGGCATGGCGAGCGCGCTACTCGGTACGCTGTCTTTTGTGGCGGGCTTCGCCGTATCGCTGGTGATGGGCGCGTTCAATGCCGCGACGCCTCTTCCTTTGGCCGCGACGATGGCGGCCTGCGCCACCGGCGGTCTAATGCTTCACCTGCTGCTGAGGCCCAGGACGGACACTCAGCGCGTATAGGTGCTGGATTTGGCGGTTTCGAGCGCGGCGCGAAAGGCGATGGGATCGGCGATGTCCGGAACCAGAACGGCATCCACACCGGTACCGTCGATGCTGAGATGACCGTAGTTGAACAGGCGGCCCAGGAAGCTCTGCTCGACCTTCACGCCTTCAATATTCGGCAGCGCAATCTCATTGGTGTGGAGCGTGAAGATGCCGGTCTTTTCCACAAAACGATGTGTCGTGACCGCGATCTCCGTCGACCATTTGCGCAGCATCATGGATGCGAAAATGAATATGCCGATCACCGCCCAGCCGAGCAGGATCAAGGCCATCCATGCCTTGAAGCTGTACCACCATGAAAAATGCGCCTTAGCGACAATCACTTCGCCCTGACCGAGCGACTTTTCAATATAGGACGGCATGAACCCCTCCGCGGACTGTCGACCTTATATAGGGTGACAGCGTGCGGCGAAACACGCGATGCGCACTATTCCCTGTGATCCGGCAACAGGACTTCGCGCAGGCCCTTATGATTGGGCTTGGAAACGACGCCTTCGGATTCCATGCGTTCGATGACGCGGGCGGCGCGGTTGTAGCCGATTTCCAGACGGCGCTGGATGTAGGAGATCGTGGCCTTGCGGTCGCGCGCCACGATGGCCAGCGCCTTGTCATAAAGGTCGTCGCCGGAATCGCCGCCGCCGCTGCTCATGCCGTAAGGGTCGGCGTTGTCGCCGTCCTCTTCGGGATCCTCGATCACGGCGTCAAGATACTCGGGCTGGCCCTGTGATTTGAGGAAGCGAACAACGTCTTCGACTTCATGGTCCGTCACAAAAGGTCCGTGGATGCGGCGAATGCGACCACCGGCCATCATGTGCAGCATGTCGCCCTGGCCCAGCAGTTGCTCCGCGCCCTGTTCGCCCAGGATGGTGCGGCTGTCGATCTTCGATGTGACCT
>DATCFN010000273.1:0-2027 GCA_036509475.1 Rhizomicrobium sp.
CCGCGGCCCGCGAAAAGCCGGATGTCATTGTGAAGGATGTGGTCAATTTCTGTAAATCTCTGGCCGATTCCGTGCATGCGGCACGGGCCAAAGCTGTGGTAGTCTAACGCATGAACTGGATCGCCAATTTCGTCCGCCCACGGATCAAAAGCCTCATCCCCGGCAAAGCCGCGGAGACACCGGACAATCTGTGGCGCAAATGCCCGTCCTGCGGCGAGATGATTTTTCACCGCGATCTGGAGGCGGCGCAATTCGTCTGTCCGCAATGCGGCTATCATATGCGTATCGGCGCGAAGGAGCGTTTCGCAGCGATCTTCGATGCCGGCGTGTTCGAGGAATTGCCGGCCCCCAACGTGCCCGCCGATCCGCTGCGCTTCCGCGATGAACGCAAATATCCCGACAGGTTGCGCGACGCGCGCAGCAAGACCGGCAGGACCGACGCGCTGCAAGCCGCGCGCGGCATGATTGACGGCCTGCCTGTGCTTATCGCCGTTCAGCCGTTCGATTTTCTGGGCGGCTCGCTCGGCATGGGCGTCGGTGAAGCGATGGTGCTGGCCATGGAAGCGGCGGTTGCCGAGAAGCGCCCGTTTATTCTGTTCGTATCGTCCGGCGGCGCGCGCATGCAGGAAGGTATTCTCTCGCTGATGCAGATGCCGCGCGTCACCATCGGCGTAGACATGCTGCACGAAGCAGGGCTGCCCTACATTGTCGTGCTCACCGATCCGACGACCGGCGGCGTCAGCGCGTCTTATGCGATGCTTGGCGACATTCACATTGCCGAGCCCGGCGCGCTTATCGGCTTCGCGGGCCAGCGTGTGATCGAGCAAACCATCCGGGAGCGTTTACCGGAAGGTTTCCAGCGCGCCGAATATCTTTTGGATCACGGCATGGTGGACATGGTCACGCATCGCCATGAGCTGCGGGCCACACTGTCGCGCATCCTGCATTTGCTGATGAAGAAGGCGCGGCCGCGCGGACGCAGCATGCCGCCGCCGGTGATCAACGCCAAGCCGGTCAGGCCGCCGCTCGCAAAGCCCGCTGCCGGAGCCGCTCCATGAGCGTTGCTGCGTCCCGCAGCGATGCCATCCTTGAGCGCCTTCTGAACATTCATCCCAAGGGCATTGATCTGGCGCTGGGCCGGATCGAACGGCTTCTGGCCGCGCTCGGTAATCCCGAAAAGAAGATGCCGCCGGTGTTTCACGTCGCGGGCACAAACGGCAAAGGTTCGACCTGTGCCTTTCTGCGCGCAATGCTGGAAGCGTCGGGCCGTCGCGTGCATGTCTATACCTCGCCGCATCTGGTGCGCTTCAACGAGCGCATCCGCATCGCGGGACAACTCATTTCTGACGAAGAACTCGCCGATGTTTTGGAAGAGTGCGAGCGCGTCAATGCCGGGCAGGAAATCACCTTCTTCGAAATCGCGATGTGCGCGGCGTTCCTGGCATTCTCGCGCCATCCCGCCGACGCGCTTGTTCTGGAAGTGGGATTGGGCGGCCGGTACGACGCGACCAATGTCATTGCAAAGCCGCTGATGACGGTGATTACGCCCATCGGTCTGGATCACGCCGAATTCCTCGGCACCAATATCGCCAGCATCGCGGCTGAGAAGGCCGGCATCGTGAAATCGCGCGTCCCGCTTGTGGTGGGCCAGCAGGATGACGTGCCGCGCGATGTGATCGTGCGCCGCGCCGACGCGCTGAATGCGCCGGTCTTCGTGCTGGGCGAGGATTTCTTTGCGCATGTCGAGCATGGCCGTATGACGTACCAGGACGATATGGGCTTGCTCGACCTTCCGCTGCCCAAGCTCATCGGCCAGCATCAGATCGAGAATGCGGCGACGGCGATTGCCGCGTTGCGCCACGCCGGCCCCGGCTGGGCCGTCGAAGGAGCCATTGAAGCCGGGTTGCGCAAGGTGGAATGGCCGGCGCGTCTGCAGCGCCTGACCAAAGGCCCGCTGATCGCGATGGCGCCGAGCGGTTCGGAGGTCTGGCTCGATGGCGGCCACAATCCGCATGGCGCCGCCGCCG
>DATCFN010000274.1:0-3008 GCA_036509475.1 Rhizomicrobium sp.
CACCGCGCCCCAGATCAGGCAGATCAGAACAAGTAGCGCCGGCTCGATCCACCAGAACAAATCCGCCCAACGCATGCCCCATACGATGGCGTCGTTCGCTGGCAGCCAGCGTTGCTCGATATAGCGGATGAGTTGCAGCCATGCGGTCTGGCCCAGATAGATCGCATAGGACCATTCGCCGATCCTTTGCAGCGGCCGCGTCTGGAGAAACTGCGCGACGATGCCCCGATCGAAAGAAAGCGCGAAGATCAGCGCCATCATCGGCGGCACCAGATAGATGTCGCGCCAATTGTGCGACCAGCCGGAATGATAGATCGCGATCAGCAGCAGCAGCACAATATTGACCTGGATAATGGAGTGCATCCAGGCGGGAGCAAGTTCGCCGCCGCGCGCCTTCACCGCGCGATAGATCATTGCAAGGCCGACGCCGATGGAAAAATCGCCGATGCCGCGAAATACCCCGTTGTGAAAAGTAATGTCCAGCCCGTGCGTGTTATGCGTGTCGAGCCACCACAGCAGGCCCGCGCCGGCCGCGATCAGCAGCAGGGCGGACAAAACCTTGCCGCGCGAAATGGTGATGAAGATTGGAAACATAAGGCACAGCGCGAACTCCACGCTGACGAACCAGGCCACGCCGTTCCATGTCAGCCGGTCGAACAGGTTCCACGCCTGCACCAGAAACAGGTTTCCGATGAACGGCCAGAAGCCGAGCGCCGGATGATAGGCCTGATCGTAGATCGAGTGATAACCACCCTCATGGGCGAGAAAACGTAGACTGACCAAAAGATAGATGATGAACAGCAGCATGAAGAGATGCAGCGGATATAGCCGCGCCAGCCGCGCCTTCAGAAAGCCCGAATAAGTTTTCCAGTGCCAGAACTGCGCGGCGCGCGCGCCATAGACATAGGTGAGAATGAAACCGGACAGGCCGAAAAAGAACTCGACCCACAGATAGCCCTTGGTCACGAAAATATCGAAGACGGGCAGTCCGCGATAACCATGGCCTTCGCAGAAATGATAAAGCACCAGGATCAGCGGCGGCAGTGCGCGCGCGCCGGCGAGTGCCTTGATCTCAACAGGGCGTTGCAACGCCAGTCCCCAAACGAATCGACGGTGACAAAGTTGTCATGGTCCGGCGTGTTAGGCCATGCCGCAGGCGCGAACGCGCATCCGCGCTATTGCACAACCGTCTCGGCGCGCACCGGATTGCCGCAAGGCGTGGGCAACACGGCTCGGAACACAACAACCGGCCGCACGGCGCCGCGCAACGCGTGACGCAGCAGCGGTGCCAGCTTGGTGCCATCCTCGCCGCACAGGCCTTCCGCCAAGGCGCCGGCGATGGCGCGCAGCCACACCAGATCGTCAAGTTCGCGCTTTCCCGCGTCAAACCGGTCGGCGATCTCATGAAAATGAATCGTGTAGGCCGAATAGGCGAAAGGCAGCCGCTCCGCCGCCAGCCGCATCAGCACGCTGGCGCCAAGAACGCTGGTCGGCGGCGTTTCGAGCAGGCCGTTACAGATGTCCTTGATCTTCGTCGCAAGCCGTCCGACTTCGTCGCCATATTTGTAGTGGTTTTCGCGATTTAACTTCCAGATCGCATGAAAAGCCGATTCAGCGACGCGGAGTTCCTCTGCCAAGACCACGATCGGATCTATTGTCATGCGGCGCTCCGTCTTCGCGTCGTCAATTGAAGTTAAAAATACATACGAAGATGCGCGTCTGATTCTCAAACACAAAAGCAACGCGCGCGATTTCATCAACAGATGACGATTCAAATTTTAATCGTTTGGCGAAATTATATTCATCGAATACACGGCTGGCATTGCGCGTGATGCGAAACACAATCTGCGATCCGTTGCGGCGAAAACGGCACTGTGGTTTGCGCGAGTCGAATGCGTGCCACGCCGGATGCGGGCTCAGCGTATTCGTGACACTCTGGCGAACCAGGGAATCGGGGGGATGCGTGATTCTTCATCTGCAATCTGCGCTTGGCATTGTCGTGATCATCGCGCTGGCGTGGCTGTTGTCGGAGAACCGCAGCGCCTTTCCGATTCGCACAGTTCTTGCCGGCCTTTCGTTACAGATCGGCATTGCGCTGCTGCTGCTGAAAGTTCCGCTGGCGCGTGATGCACTTTTCTCCCTGAACGGCGTGGTGGATGCGCTGGCGGCGGCGACGAAAGCCGGAACGTCTTTTGTGTTCGGTTATACCGGCGGCGGCCCCACGCCCTTCGCGGTCGCGAACCCCGCGGCGCTGTCGAGCTTCGCCTTTCAGATATTGCCCTTGGTGATCGTCATCTCCGCGCTGGCGGCGCTGCTCTGGTATTGGCGCATCCTGCCGTTGATCGTTGGCGGTTTCGCATGGGCGTTGCAGAAAACGATGGGTATCGGCGGCGCGGTGGGCCTTGGAAGCGCGGCGACGATCTTCCTCGGCATGATCGAAGCGCCGCTTCTGATCCGTCCCTATCTTGCTCGGCTGACGCGGGCCGAATTGTTCATGCTGTTCTCCGTCGGCCTGGCGACCGTCGCGGGCACCGTGTTCGTGCTCTACGCTACCATTCTTGAGCCTGCCGTGCCGGGTGCGCTCGGGCATATTCTCGTTGCATCCGTCATGTCGTTGCCGGCTGCGATCCTGATCGCGCGGATCATGATTCCGGGCGTCGGTGAGACGGACGCCATCGCGGCGCCCGGCTTTGAATATCGCTCCAGCATGGACGCCGTCGCGCGCGGCACCGAAGACGGATTGAAGCTTTGGCTCTCCATCGTCGCCATGCTGCTGGTGATCGTGGCGCTGGTCGCGCTGGCCGATATCATCCTGGCGCATGCGCCGGGCGTGGCGGGAGCGCCGCTCACGGTCGAGCGCATTTTTGGCTGGATATTCTCGCCTGTCGTTTGGCTCTACGGCATTCCCTGGAGCGAAGCTTCCACCGCCGGGTCGTTGATGGGCGACAAGACGGTGCTCAACGAATTCGTGGCCTATCTGAAGCTGTCCGCGTTGCCGCAAGGCGCTC
>DATCFN010000275.1:0-2235 GCA_036509475.1 Rhizomicrobium sp.
CCTCGACCATCGCTTCGAGACGCGACGGATCGCTTTCCACGATTTCGGCCGTGGCGCGAATATTCTCTTCCGCCGTCAGGCCGCGGAAAATCGACGCTTCCTGCGGCAGATAGCCGATGCCCATGCGAGCGCGGCGATACATCGGCATGGACGTCACGTCGTGACCGTCCAGTTCGACCGTTCCGTAGTCGGCGGGGATCAGCCCGGTGATCATGTAGAATGTGGTCGTCTTGCCCGCGCCGTTGGGACCGAGCAGGCCCACAACCTCGCCACGGCGCAGGTTCAGGCTCACGCCGCGCACAACAGGGCGCTTGCGAAAGCTTTTGCCCACCTTGGTGACGACAAGGCCACCCGTGCCTTCCACGACGCGCGGAACCGGCCTGTCGCCGTCGCGCTTGATATCCTGACTGTCGGGGCTGTTTGACGTTGTCATGGCAAGAACTGTGCCTTTTTCGATTTAAGGAAGCGTAAAGCCTATTTGGCTGGCGGTTTACCGGTTGTTTGCGATTTGGGTTTGTCGGATTCGCTTTTCGGCGGCGGCACGAAAAGCGCTTGCACGCGCCCACCGCCCGCCATGCCCTTTGCGGTGAGAAGCGCTTTGTGCGTGTCCATGTTCATCACCAGATGCGTGCCGCGCATCACGTTTTTTTCCTTGCTGGTGAGAACGACCTTGCCGTCGAGCGTGATCGTCTTGGCGTTCAGGTCGTAGATGCCGGTATCGCCGGACGCGGTTTCCGTCTGCGACGTAAACAGAACATTGCCCGCACCGTCGAGCGTGCTGGGCTTGCCGTTCACGACATGCACATTGACCTTGTCGGCACGCAGTTTGAAATCGCCCTGGATGATGATGACGTTGCCGATATAGGTGCCGATCTTCGTCTGCGTATCGCCCTGAAAATTGTCGGAGGACACGTTGATCGGCGCGCTGGTGTCGTGCTTGCTCATGCCGACGCTTGTCGTGCTTGTGCCTTGTGCGGCAGGCGCGGGTGCAGCGGCGGCTGCGCTCAGAGAGACGAGAAAAATCGTGGCGCCGAACATCGCGGCGGATCGCAAAGTCATTTCTTTTTGCCCTGGCTTGGATAAATCAGCATGTGAACGTTGCCGTACAGATAGATCAGCGGCTTGGCCTTCTGCGACCCCGTGCCAGCGGGACGCACGGGACAGATCGGTTCGGGCCTGTGACCGGGATGTTTCGGATGGGAGACGTGGGTGGGCGTGCCCGGCTTCTTCGATTTGTTGCAAGGGTCGCTCAGTCTCTCGATACGAAAGCGGTCGGCGACATAGGTGCCTTGCGGACCCTGCCCGCGTACATGATGCGGGCCGATCACAATGCCTTTGGCCAGATCGACATGCGCAACATCGGTGTGCATCTCGCTGCCGTCATCCATGAACACCGCGATGGGGCCCCACAGATCGAGAGTACGGGCGTCCGAATTCAACTCGCCATGCGGCGCCGTCACGTTCATCCATTTACCGCTTTTCAGATTGATGTCGGCATCGACATTCTTCAGCGTGGCCTGCCGCATGTTCTTCGGGTTCTGGACCGCGGTGTCCGCGGTGACGACGAACGGATTGCCTTCGCTGTCGGTGCCGTTGAGCTTCGGCTTGATCATCGACAGGTCGCCCGCCACCAGGCCCATCTTCTCGAACGTCATGGCCATTTTCTGCGCCTGACGCGGCTGCAGCGAATAAACGATCACCGCGCCGAGCAGGATGATGGCCGCGCCGAACAGCGAGCGCTTCATGATGTTGACGAAGCGGGTGTAGCGCTCGGCGTCCTCGATGTTGTCGCGCTTGCGGTCGCCCCAATCCATGCGCGGACGCGCAGGCGCGGGCTTCTGGCCGATAGGTTCGGCAATCGCCCCCGTCACGGCACGCCGATCCACCATTACTGCAATCCCGCGCGCAGGCAGTCGTGAACGGTGAGAAGGCCGACCGGCTTTTTCACTTTCGCCTTGGCCTCGACCACGAAGAGACTGGTCACCTTGGGCGAAGACGTATTCATGAAGGCCAGCGCTTCGGCGGCCAGCATGTCCGGCGTTACCGTCTTGGGCGCGGCGCTCATCACATCGCGTGCCTTGCGGCCCAGCAGGTCGCGCTCGACGTGGCGGCGAACGTCACCGTCCGTGATGATGCCAATCAACGCGCCCTTCGCATCGACGACGCCCGCGACGCCGGCAAAGCCGATACCGCCGGATGTCATTTTGACGATGACGTCGCGCATCGCCGCATCCG
>DATCFN010000276.1:0-3498 GCA_036509475.1 Rhizomicrobium sp.
GGTTCCTCGAATCGCGAAAGGGCTCCGGCGTGTATGTCGCCTATCAAGGCGCGCACAGCCAGCCGCCGAGCCTTTCCAGCACAGCGTCCGAACCGGACACCGCCCTCCCCTTTGCCCTGGGCCTGACCTCGGTTGACGTATTTCCGATGCGCCTCTGGCAACGGTTGCAGTCGCGGCGCTGGAAAAGCCTTTCTTCTTTTTCCTTGCACGAGGGAAATCCCGTCGGCTGGATCGGTCTGCGCGAAGCAATCGCCGCGCATGCCGCGATGACGCGTGGACTGCAATGTTCTCCCGACCAGGTGATTGTGACGAATTGCATACCGGCCGGCATCGAACTGGCTGCCCGCGCCCTGGGTCTGATGGGAAAGACCGTATGGATGGAAGATCCGGGTTACAGCGCCGTCGCACGTTCGCTGCAATATGCCGGCGCCCTGTGCGTGGCCGTGCCCGTCGATGCGTCCGGCATCGATGTGGAAGCCGGGCGGCGGTTAGCACCATCCGCCAAAGCGGCGTTCGTGACCCCGGCATGCCAGTTTCCGGCCAATGTCGTCATGTCAAAGGCCACGCGTTCGGCGCTGCTGGCATGGGCGCACGAAACCGATAGCTGGATTCTGGAAGACGATTTCGCATGGTATTCGGTGGACCCCGAACAGGCGTTGCGCCCGCTGGCGGCCATGGACGGCGCGCGGACGATTTACGTCAACTCGTTCAATCACACGCTCTTTCCCTCGCTCCGCATCGGTTATGTGATCGTGCCGGAACCGCTGATCGCGCGTTTCGTGGACGTCCAGAACGGCATGAGCGGCAGCTCCAATATTCCCAATCAAATGGTGCTGGCAGACTTCATCAACCAGGGCCATCTGGACGAACACATCAAGCAGCTCAAGGAGTCTCGGCAGGAGAGATATGCGGCGCTCGATCACGCGCTTCAGACGCACCTTGCGCAATACCTCGCCGCCGACGAAAAGCCTTCCAGTTCGCACATTACCTGTTCGCTGAAACAGGGCACGGTCGCGGCGCTTCTCGCGGAATGTCAGGCGCAAAATATCGTGGTGGAACCGATGTCGAAGTACCGGTTGAACGGAACGCCGTCCGGCCAGATCGTTCTGGGCTGCCACGGTTTCACGCCGAAGGTGATCGCCGATGCCGCCGCGAAGCTGCGCGCCATCTTTGCCGCGATCGATCCATCATCATAGCCATCTCTTTTGCGGATATGCCCGGCGCGTCCCGTCGGTCACAGGCAAAAAAAGGCGGCGGCCTTTTGGGCCGCCGCCAGTTTGGTTTGTGTCGTTGACGCTTAGTACTTGATGGTCGCGCCGACGAAGATCAAACGGCCCAGGGAGTCATACACCTGGGGGAAGGTGTTGCCGTTGCCGAACGGCGGGGCGGAAACACCCAGCGAGTTCGAGTCGAGTTCCGGCGGATCTTTGTCGAACACGTTCGAGACGCCGGCGTGGAGGCTGACGCCCTGGCGCACCGTCCAGTCGGCCGCGAGGTCGATGTAGCTGAACGAGTTGATCTTCGCATCCGAAAGGTCGCCGCAGGGGCCACCGCACGGACCTTGACCGGCCAGCGTCGGATCGTTCGTATTGGCATCGAGCTTGACGCTGCTCATATAGCGCCACGAAGCCGACAGATCGACATCCCACGGCGTGGTCCACGTCACGCGCAGTTTGTGACGCCATTTCGGGATCGGCGTTCCGCAGGTCACGCCGAACAAACCGGCGCAATCGTAGACGTGATCGCCCGGAACCGGCTGGACGTCGAGACTCTTTGTATAGGTGCCCAGCAGGTTGAAGGACAGCGAGCCATTCTGGCCCATGCCCCAGTCGTTGAGATCCGCCGTATAATTGGCTTCGACATCGACGCCGCTGGTCTGAACCGAGCCCGTGTTCACGTTGGTGGAGGTGACGAAACCAGCCGTCGGGCCGGTGCCGAAGATATCACCCTGCCCGGCGCCGCCCGCCGTGGAACGATGGATCAGATTACAGAAGAGCGGGTTGCCGGTCGTCGCGCAGTTGCCCAGTGACAACGACTGCGGGATCACGCCGATTTCGCCGTTCAGCTTGATGTCGAAGTAGTCGACCGTCGCCGTGAAGCCTTCGAGGAAGGTCGGTGTGAACACGACGCCGATTTCGCGCGTGTCCGACTGTTCCGGCTTCAGGTCCGGGTTGCCGCCGAAGAAGCCGGCGCATTGGCCCGAGACGCATTGGAGCACATGACCGTACTCCGCCGCGGTGACGCCGGTGTGCGCGCACTGCGCCGCCGTGAACACAGGCGCTGCGCCCGCGCACGGATCGCTGCCGCCGAACAGGCCCAGCGACTGCGCCGCGAACAGTTCGACGACGTTCGGTGCGCGAACAGCACGTTGGAAACTGCCGCGGATGCGGAAGTCGTCAATCGGCTGCCACTCGGCACCGTACTTGTACGAGGTCGCCGCGCCCGCCGTGTTGTAGGACGAGTAGCGGTAACCGGCGTTGGCCGACAGGTCTTCGAAGAAGGGCATATTCTCCGCGATCGGAACCCGGATTTCGCCGTAGCCTTCCGAGACATTGTAGCCACCATGCGTGCCGATAACAGGACCGCCCTGGCCGGCGAGATCGCCGCTGGAGAATTCTTCGTCCGTCCGGAAGTCGAGCTTCTCCTGGCGATATTCGGTGCCGAGAGCGACGCCGACCGGGCTCTTCGCCCACGGGGACTGAATGCCCCATGCGCTGAGATCGCCCGTAACGGATGCACCGGCCACCCATTCCTGGGTTGAACCTTCCTCGAAACCGGGAACGCCAAGATAGGCCGCTGCGGCCTTTGTGACGCCGTTCGGAACAAAGATGTTCCACGGCACGCAGTTCGGATCGGTGCCGTCGACAACCGACTCGCACTCGCCCGTCGCCGGATCGACGTCCAAGGCGCGATTGATGCGCGCGATGGAAACGTCGTTGCGGAATTCTTCCTGGAAGACCGTCACGCCGTACTGCGCAAAAGTATCGTAAGCCCAGCCGCCGCCAAGATCGCCCTTCGAGCCAACAACCATGCGATACGATGTATGGCGCAGGTCGTTCAAACGGTCGCCGCCTTCGACGTTGCGGCGGCCGATGAAGAGATCGGCTTTGTCGGTCGGCGCAAGCCCTGCGGACGTGCAAAACGCGCCCACTTCCTGCGCCGTCAGTTCGGGATTGTCGCAGTTGGTCTGGAACGGCGTGCCGTAGAACGCGCCGGAAGGCGCAACCTGCGAGATCGTTTCGTCGTCCATGAACATCAGCGAGCCGTAGATGTCGGCCATTTTGCTGACTTCGTAGTGACCCATCGCGCCGAACGTGTAGCGCGTGTCCGGACGTTGCAGATAATTGAGCGGTGCGAAGTTGAACTTGTCCGCGCCCGTGAACGGACGAACGCCGCCGGTCAATCCATCGACCGTACAGCTTGTGCAGGAGCCGCCATCAAGACTGGTGAAGCGGCCGCCGGCGCCGTTGCGGGCTGCCGTTGACGAACCCGCGCAGA
>DATCFN010000277.1:0-3156 GCA_036509475.1 Rhizomicrobium sp.
CGTGAGAAATCAACGTCATAGGAATTAATATCAATTTGTGGAATAATTGCTTGACCGGCGTTACGTTCGAGGCGTACAAACCTGTCAGGTCTCGAATCGCGCCCGCTTCGTAGAGACCATTTCCGCCGCCACGATTAACCAGCGCGCCGGAAAACTGTCCCAGAAAGAGACAGAACGCGCTACAGCCGTCCTTACAGCCTTAAGGACCGGTTAAAACCATGAGACTCGTATTATCGATTGCCGCGGCATGGATGTTTCTGGATTTCGTCGCGGGCAAGGTGGTCACCGGCGTCCTGGGGCCGATCGATGCGGCGCTCTGGCATACGATCTCGCAGGCCGTGGCGAATTCATAAAGGCAGCGCGGGCTTGGGAATGACGGCGCCAGACACCGACATGCGTTCGGGCATGACCGCGCCGGCGGAAATGATCATCGCCATCGCCTGATCGGACGGCATATCGCTGGGCGTCAGCTTCTCGACCGGCAGAAGCTGCAGATAGCCGGTGGTGGGATTGACCGCCGTCGGCACATAGACCGCCGCCATCTCCGCATTGGTGTTCGCATCGGTGAATGTGCGCATCACGAAGCCCAGCGTCTTGGCGCCTTTATGGGGAAAGTCGATCAGCACGACGCGCTGCGTGTTGTCCGGCTTGGTGCGCAACACGTCCACCAGCTTGCGCGCGGCGGAGTAAACGGTTTGAACCAGCGGGATCCGGTTGATGATGCTTTCGAGATAGCCCCAGAGACGCTGGCCGATAACGCGGCTGGTGACCGCGCCGATGACGTAAAGCGCGAGCAGGGTGACCAGCAGCGCGATGACCCATTGCACGCGCCCGTCGGTGAGAACCGGCGTCATGTCGGGATAGCGGTCCTCGATCGCGTCGGCCAGGGCGTTGGCGAGGGGGCGGCTGGCGTTTGACAGTGTTTCCAGAAAGAAGTCGAAGACGAGCCAGACAACGACCAGCGGAATGATGGTCAGCAGTCCGGCGATCAGGTTTTTCTGAAAATTGGCCTGGAAGAACCGCTCGCGCGGGCTTTTATCGGTCATATTCGCACCACAGGGGTGGACGGATTCGCACCCGCGAGTACTCTCCCGCCTCTTTTGCATTCGGGCAAGGTTATCAAGGTTATGAAGCGGATTCTCATCACGTCGGCGCTGCCGTACATCAACGGCATCAAACATCTGGGCACGCTCGTCGGCTCGATGCTGTCCGCCGACGTGTTCGCGCGGTTCAAGAAGGCGCGCGGGCACGAAGTCCTGTTCATCTGCGCCACCGACGAGCACGGCACACCGACCGAACTGGCCGCGCTGGAAGCCGGGCAGGACGTGCGCACCTTCTGCGACGAGCAGCATCGCGCGCAGAAGGAAGCCTGCGAGAAATTCGATCTGGGGTGGGACCATTTCGGGCGTTCGTCCTCACAGCAAAATCGCGAGTTGACGCAGCATTTCGCGCGCCAGCTCTGGAAGAACGGCTTTCTGGACGTGCGCACGACCAAGCAGGTCTATTCCAATGCCGACGGACGTTTCCTGCCGGACCGTTTCGTCATCGGGACATGCCCGCATTGCGGTTATGAAAAAGCGCGCGGCGACCAGTGCGAGAATTGCACGCGGGTTCTGGACCCGATCGATCTCATCAACCCGCGTTCGGCGGTGTCGGGGTCGCACGACATTGAAATCCGAGACTCGACGCATCTGTTTTTGAAACAGTCGCAATTCGTGCCGCAGCTCCGGACATGGATCGACAGCCACAAAGCGGAATGGCCGTCGTTGGTCTGGTCCATCGCCAACAAATGGCTGGAAGAGGGGTTGCAGGATCGCGGCATCACGCGCGATGTCGATTGGGGTGTGCCGGTGCCGGACGATATCGCGGACGGTGCGCTGAAGGGCAAGGTCTTCTATGTCTGGTTCGATGCGCCCATCGAATATATCGGCGCGACGAAGGAATGGGCCGACGCGCACGGCAAAGGCGATGCGTGGAAGTCGTGGTGGTACGACGCCAAGGACGTTCGCTATTACGAATTCATGGGCAAGGACAACGTGCCGTTCCACACGGTTGGCTTTCCCGTCACCATCATGGGCAGCGGCGAGCCGTGGAAGCTGGTCGATCAGCTGAAAGGCTTTAACTGGCTCAACTATTATGGCGGCAAGTTCTCGACCAGCGAACATCGCGGCGTGTTCATGGACAGCGCCATCGAAATCCTGCCGGCGGATTACTGGCGCTATTACCTGATGGCGAACGCGCCGGAGAGTTCGGACTCCTCCTTCACGTTCGAGCATTTCGCGTCAGTGGTGAACAAGGATCTGGCCGACGTGCTGGGCAATTTCGTCAACCGCGTCACGAAATTCTGCGTCGCGCGCTTCGACGGCAAGGTGCCAGGCGAGGGTGTTTATGGCGAAGAAGAGCAGGCGCTGATCGCGGAACTGCAAACGCGCGTCGATCAGTACACGGAATATCTGGAAGCCATCGAATATCGCAAGGCGCTTGGCGAGTTGCGCGCCATTTGGGTCGCGGGCAACGAATATCTCACGCGCGCCGCGCCCTGGACGCATATCAAGACAGATCGCGATCGGGCCGCCGCCGCCGTGCGCATGGGACTTAATCTTGTCCATCTCTTCGGACATCTCGCATGGCCGATCATGCCGACCTTCGCGAAGAAAATTCACGAGGCCATTCAGCCGTCGCCCAACATGATCCCGTGGCCGGATATGCCGATGGCGCAGGAACTGGACGATCTGGAGGCCGGCATGGCCATCAAGCCGCCGGACGTTCTGTTCGCGAAAATTTCGGAAGAACAACTCGCTGAATGGATCGCGCGCTTCGGTGGTCCCGGCGCATGACGAATGCCGTCCGCAAGCTCGGCCCCAACGAGATCGCGCCGCTGCGCGAGATCCGTCTGGAAGGCCTGCGCCTGCATCCGGAGTTTTTCGGCGCCGATCTGGAGATCGAAGAGGCGATGCCGCTGCAGCAGTGGTCGGCGCGGCTGGTCACCGGCGTGACGTTCGGCGGCTTCGCGAATGGCATCCTCAGCGGGATGGTCGTGTTCGTGAAATCGCGCGGGTTGAAGACGGCGCATACCGGCGAGTTGGGTGCGATGTATGTGCGCGAGGCCGCGCGGGGCACCGGTCTGGCGAACGCGCTAGTCGCGGCGCTGATCGA
>DATCFN010000278.1:0-6582 GCA_036509475.1 Rhizomicrobium sp.
CCCGCCGACCGGGAGATGCCGGCGATGGAGACGATTGTTTTCGAGGACGATGAGGGCGGCAAGCTCGCTGTCGACACCAACAGCCGCGCGGGCCGCGATGCTTATGCGCAGCAGTGGCTCGAGAACCGGCAACGGCTTGAGGACATGGCCGTGCGCCGCCGCGTCGGAATTGTCGATTTGCATACGGATAAGGATGTGTATGCCGATCTGACGCTCGGCGTGCGCCGCCTCAATATCGGCAGCGCCAGACGATGACAGCGTCGCCCGACAAACTGCTCGCGCAGCTATACGACATTAGAAGTCTGGACTCCGTTAGCTGGTGGCCGCTCGCGCCGGGCTGGTGGGTGTTGATCGTCCTGGCGGTGATCGGGGCCGCGATCGCCTATTGGCGGCACTGGGCCTATGAACGAAGCTGGCAAGGCCAGACGTTCCGCGCCCTCAGGGCGCTCAATGTACGACTGGCCAAGGAAAGCACACAGGAGATCGCAGGCGCGTTGTCTGTTCTTCTGCGCCGCGTCGCGATGCAATCGTTTTCGCGGGCGGAGTGCGCCGGGTTGGAGGGCGCGGATTGGCTGCGCTGGCTCACCATCAACGATCCCGGCGGTTTCGATTGGACATCGCGCGGGTCGCTGCTCATCGAAGCGCCTTACGCGCCACCCGGCCGTCCTTATTCATCGCAATCCTTGAAAGTCCTGATCGACGCCGCGAAGCGGTGGGTGAAGTAGGATGTTCACCTTTGCGTGGCCCTGGATGATTTTGCTTCTGGCGCTGCCGGTTCTTGTGCGCGTCCTGGGTTCGCGCGCGAAAGCCGCAAACACGTCCGGCGCGCCGGAGATATTCTTTCCCTATATCGACCGGTTGAAAGCGATTTTCCCAAAGCAGCAACAGGCAAAGGAAACTACCCGCCTTTATCTCGCGATCCTGGCGCTGCTGTGGCTGAGCCTGACCGTCGCATTGATGCGCCCCGAGTTTGTCGACCAGTTCATGCCGCTGCGGAACAGCGGATATGACCTGCTGCTCGCGGTCGATCTTTCCGGTTCGATGGAAGCGCTGGACTACACAAAGAAGAACGGCGAGCAAGCCAGCCGGATACAAATCGTCAAAACGGTCGTCGGCGATTTCGTCGACCAGCGGCAAGGCGATCGCGTCGGCCTTATTCTCTTCGGTTCCTCAGCCTATCTGCACGTGCCGCTGACGCTCGACACATTGTCCGTGCGCAAAATGCTCGACAACGCCGCAGTGGGCGAGGCCGGCGACATGACGGCGATCGGCGATGCGATCGCGCTCGCCGTTCGCACCTTGCGCGACCGGCCCGAAAAATCGCGCATCGTCGTCCTGCTCACGGACGGCGGCGACAATGCCAGCACTATCCCGCCGCTCGCCGCCGCGAAACTCGCCGAGCAATATGGAATCCGCATCTACACCATCGGCGTCGGCAGCCAGGGGCTGGTGCCGATTCCCGACGAGGTCGGGCAAATTCAGATGCAGGAATTCGATCTGGACGAAGGGCTGCTGCGCAGCATCGCGTCCATCACCGGCGGCAATTATTTTCGCGCCGCGGACACCAACGCGCTGCAAAAGATTTATGCGCAGATCAACAAGCTTGAGAAGACGCAGGCAGAAACACACAGTTATATCGTCCGAAGGACTTTGTATCCCTACCCGCTAGGCCTTGCGCTGGCGTTGTTGTTGGCCTTGTCCCTGCTGCCGATTTTGCCGCGGGTTCGTCATGGGCTTTGATCAGTTTCACTTTGCGCAAAGTTGGTGGCTATGGGGGTTGATCGCGATCCCCGCCGTGCTGCTTTTGCATGGCTGGCTTCAAAAGGCGGACGGCGCGGAACGGCTCGAACCTTTCGCCGACCGGCACCTGCTGCCGCATCTGATGAAAAGCCCGTCTGCCACGCAACCAAAAGACCGCAAGCCGCTCATGCTGTGGGCCGCGGCATGGCTGTGCGGCATCATCGCCATGGCCGGACCGCGCTGGGGTTACACGAACGAGCCGTCGTATGAGCCGTCTCGCGATCTGGTCATCGTGCTGGACCTCTCCCAATCCATGAACGCGACAGACGTGAAGCCGTCACGCGTCGCGCGGGCACGCGAAGAGATCGAAGACATCATGGACATGAGTCATGACGACAGCGTCGGACTCGTCGCCTATGCCGCCGTGCCGCATATGATAACGCCCCTGACCGACGACTTCCGGACCATCAAGGCCCTGCTGCCCGAACTGGATACGTCGCTTGTCACCATCCAGGGCGACCGCCTGGCGCCTGCTTTGCAGATGGCGGCAGCGATGCTGAAAGACGAAACCGGCGATGACAAATCCATTCTCGTCATCAGCGATGGCGGATTTCAGGAGAACAACATCAATGAGCTGGCGCAGGCTGCCGGCAATGCGGCGATCTACACGATGGGCATCGGCGCCCCGGGTTCGGGACTCCAAGCAAGCCGGCTACAAGCGCTCGCCGCTGCCGGACATGGAATCTATGTCGAAGCAAATTACAGCGATAGCGATACACGCGCACTTTTGAACCGCATGGGTGCTGCCAATGTCCGGGCGCGGCGATCCGCGAAAACCGTGCGCGTCTGGGACGAGCGGTACTATATTCCGGCGCTGCTTCTGGCCCTGCTGCTGCTCCCGCTGTTCAGAAAAGGTGCCACTTTCCTTGTCGTTCCGCTGTTGGTGGTGATGATCTTTCCATTTGCGGATGCCAAGGCCGACACGGTTTCGGGCGTGTTCCTGAACCGTAACGAGCAGGCGAAATGGGCTTTCGATCGTGGGGACTACGCGACCGCGATCACGAAATTCGGCAGGCCCTATCAGCGCGGCGTCGTTGCCTATCGGATGAAGCAATATGGCAAGGCCGAGGTGCTGTTCAAAACCGCCGCCGGCAAGAGACCGCGTTTGAACGCGCTTTACGATATGGGCAATGCGCAACTTATGCAGGACGAGGTGGAAGACGCCATCGCCAGTTACCGGGCCGCGTTGAAACTGAACGCGGACGACATCCCGACGCAGCACAATCTGGCCATCGCGCTGAAAATGCTTGCGCAGGAACAGCAGAAACAAAACCAGCAAAAACAGAAGCAGCAACCTGACAACAAGGGCGGCGGCGGACAGAACAAGCAGCAAGGCAAAAATGGATCGCAAAGCCCACAAAACGGCGCGCAGAGTCCGGCCAAAACCGCCAATCGCGGCGCACAACAACCCGCGCAGCCCAAAGCCGAACAGAAAGCGGCGCAACAACAAGGACAGCCGAAGCAAGGCAAGCCGGAGAACGCGCAACAGCGTGCAGCCCAAGCGGCCGCCGCGCGACCGGCACAGCCGCCGGGCGATAAAAAGACGCCGCCCCAGTATGGTGCGTTCGTCGCGCCGCCGCGCACGCAACGCGATGTCAATGCTGACCAGTGGCTTACAAGAGTCCAGAGCGACCCCGGTTCTTTTCTGAAGAACCAATTTCGCATCGAGGACCAGCAAAGTGGGTTGAAGCAGGGAACGCCGCAGCAATGAGATACCGCTTTCTATTCCTCGCGTTGCTGGCTTTCGCTCCGCTATCGGCGGCGGCGGCCTCGCCTGCAGCAAATGGATCGCCGGCGCAAACGGATGTGACAGCCGGCATGGTGTCTGTCACGGCCAGCGCGGATACGGCGACGCCGTACCAGAACCAAGCCGTGCTCTATACCGTTCGCGTGGTGGTGCGGGCGAACATTTCGAGCACGTCGCTGAGCGATGTCAGCGTCGCCAACGCCATTGTCGAAGCCAGAGGCGAGCCGGACGTTTCCGATCAGATCGAACACGGAATGCCCGCGAGGGTCGCCGAATTTCATTACATTATCACGCCGCTGCAGCCCGGCAAGATGACGATTCCTGCCATCGTGCTGCACGGCGAATTTCGAGCACCCAATATTTCCGCGCTGGCCGATCCTTCGGGCAGCTTCGCGTTTTCTCATGGAACACAGCAATCGCTGAATTTCTTTTCCACTTATGGCGCGGAACCCTTCAGCATCGTCAGCAACGCCGTGACATTGAACGTCAAACCGCCCGCTGCCGCGATGGATCCGTGGTTGCCGCTAACATCGCTGACGATCAGCGAAGCAACCGGGCCTTCTCCATCCGTCCATGTTGGCGAGCCGCTGACCCGGAAAATCACGCTGTCCGCGAAGGGCGCGGTTGGCAGCCAACTGCCCGACGTTCAGGCCCAGCAAGAGAACGGGAATTTCAGAGCCTATGCCGACCGGCCGACAATGGGCGAGAACGTCGACAAGAAAACCGGCGCGATCTCAGGCTGGCGAACGGACAGCTACAGCGTGATCGCCCAAAGCGCGGGACGGCTGGTGCTCCCGGCGATCAAGATTTCCTGGTGGGACGTTGTCAACAACAGGGCTGCCACCGCGCAACTGCCGGAACGGATCGTCAATATCTTGCCGGCCACGGCCGCGCTGACGCCGCCAGCCCATGACGCCAGCACGACGGATCGCAAGCAGACCGGAAAGCCGGCGCAGCTATGGCGGCGATTGCAAAACTTTCTCATCAGTCGTGCGTTTATATTCGGCTTTTTGAGTGTTGTGATCGCAGCGCTGCTGTTTGGCGCGTGGTTGCAAATGAAGGACAATATCCGTCCCACCTGGGAAGCCCTTTCAGCGTTTCTTATGGTAAAGCACCGGCCGCAAAACCCGGCGCTCAACACGTCCCCCGAAGGAAAACTGCGCCATGTTCGAACAGCAGCCGAACTGAACATCTTTCTGCAAGCCTATGCGCATCGGCAATGGGGCACGCCAAAAACTGCGTCGCTGGAAAAGATTTTCTCGATGTCTCAAGGCTCGCGAACGCCTCGTGAAAGCGACGATATCGCGGTTGTTACCAAAGAGACTGGCGCGGCGCTTTATGCGAACAAGACCGTCGACGTGGAAGACCTCAAGAAGCGTTCCCGGCGGATCCTCAGATCGCTCAGAAATTCCTCGACGCGTGACAGAAAATCTCGCGAAAAACTATCGCGGCTCAATCCCACTTAGCGGCGGTCAGCGTTGACGAAGCCGTATGCCATCGCCCGGATAGCCAAAAGCCCGAGACAGGCCGAGGCCGGCCAAACACCCGCGACAACGGCACCAGCCGAGGGAACGCTTGCAATCCTAGGGCGTTTGATATTGTCCGAGGGGTGAAAGCTTCATGTTCAAAATCGCTCTTCTAGCCGTTGCGATGGTGGCGGCATCTGCGGGCTATGCGCAGGCTCAAGACGCTGTCGCGCGGGGAAAATACCTCGCAATATTGGGCGATTGCGCGGGTTGTCACACACAGGCTGCAACTGGTTCGCCGCCCTATGCGGGCGGCCTCGCCTTCGTCGCGGCCTTCGGCACGCTTTATTCTCCCAATATTACGCAGGACAAGCATACCGGCATCGGCAGTTGGACGGCGGATCAGTTCTACCACACGCTTCACGCAGGCGTCGGAGCCGGTGGCAAGCACCTCTACCCGGCTTTCCCGTTCCCCTATTTCACGCATATCACGCGGGCCGATAGTGACGCGATCTATGCCTATTTGCGGACGATAAAGCCGGTGCGCGCCGTGCCGCCTCCCAACAGACTGATACCGCCCTTCGACATCCGGGCGATGATGGTGTTCTGGGATGCGATGTTCTTCAAGGAAGGTACGTTCGCGAACGACCCCTCGAAATCGGCGGTGTGGAACCGCGGCAATTATATCGTCAACGGCTTTGGGCATTGCGCGGCGTGCCATACGCCCAAAAACATCCTTTTCGGCGACGAGACAGATAAGGCCTTGACCGGCGGTACGCAGCAAGGTTGGTTCTCCGCAAACCTGAACGGCAATAGGCGTGACGGCTTGGGCAAATGGAGCGCTGCCGACATCGTCCAATACCTCAAAACCGGCCGGAACAAATATGCGTGGGCCGCGGGTTCGATGCAGGAGAAAATTACCTCGTCCACCAGCCACATGCACGACGATGATTTGATGGCGATAGCGACGTATCTGAAAAGCCTGCCCGCTGCGCCGGAGTCCACGCCATCGGCGCCGGATGCCTCCGCGATGCAGCGCGGACGGGACGTGTTCGTTGCGAATTGCTCGGCCTGCCATTCCGAGCCGGGCGCGGGAACGCCGCGCGAATATCCCGATCTGGCCGGCGACACGCTGATTGTCGGCCGCGATTCGCAAACCGTCCTGCGCATCCTGTTGCAGGGCGCGCAGTCTGCACAAACACCCAATGCGCCGACAACCTATTCCATGCCCGGTTTCGCGGCGTTGAGAAATCAGGACATCGCTGACGTTGCGACCTACATCCGCAACGCCTGGGGCAATCGCGCCGGGTCCGTTTCGGCGAAAGACGTGAAAAAGCTGCGTGAAGCGCTGGTGACCGGTAAAGACTAACCCGGCGGCGGCGCGCTCGGCTTGCCGCCATTCGGCGGCATCGGCTCCATGAATTTCCACGGCGTTGCCGATTGCAGATTTCCGGCGGGCACCTGCTCGCTATCGGGCATCTGCGGATTGGCCGACGTGGTTGCGCCGAACGTCGGCCCGGGCTTCTTCGCAATGCTTTGGATATAGGCCACCAATTCCCACACCGTGCG
>DATCFN010000279.1:0-2714 GCA_036509475.1 Rhizomicrobium sp.
TTTTCAACTCGCCCGCTGCTTCGATGTAAGGCACCAGGGTCAGATGCACATAGGCCGTCTGTCCCAGTGGCAGATCGTTGCCAAGCTGGCGGATCGCTTCAAAGAACGGCAGCGCTTCGATGTCGCCGACCGTGCCGCCGATTTCCACCAAGAGAAAATCGAGGTCTTCGGTCCCGGCAAGGACGAATTCCTTGATCATGTCGGTGACGTGCGGAATGACCTGCACGGTGCGGCCCAGATAGCCGCCCTTGCGCTCACGCTCGATCACCTGGCTGTAAATGCGTCCCGACGTGACGTTATCCGATTTCGCCGCCGACACGCCGGTGAAGCGTTCGTAATGGCCGAGATCCAGATCGGTCTCTGCCCCGTCATCGGTAACGTAGACTTCTCCATGCTGAAACGGCGACATCGTCCCCGGATCGACGTTGAGATAAGGGTCCAGTTTCCGCAAACGGACTTTGTACCCGCGTGCTTGAAGCAAAGCACCGAGTGCGGCGGACGCAAGACCTTTTCCAAGAGAAGAGACCACGCCGCCGGTTATGAAGATCAACCGCGCCATGGAAGGCCAACATGTCGAAACACTCTGAACTCCACAAGCGCAATCGTCATGCGCGTGACGCATTTCTCTCACGCCATGAGAAATGTCCGCGAAGGGTTTGAATAAAAAAGATTCTTAGTGTGGCGCGGGCACGGCTGGAAGTTGCGGTCCCCTGGGCGCCGGAGCAGTTTTCGCGGGCGCCAGAGGATGCCCGGAACCAATCGGTGCCGAATCAAGAATCGATGCCTGTTGCGGACGCCCATGCAGCGCCAGAACGGTGAGCGCCAAACTCGTCGCGAAGAAGATCACCGCCAGAATCGCGGTCGTACGGGTCAGCGCGTCGCCGGCACCGCGCGGCGAGAACAGGCTGCCCAATCCGCCGCCGCTGCCGCCCATACCCAGGGCGCCACCCTCCGACTTCTGGAGCAGAACCACGATCACAAGGCCGATCGAGACGATAAGCTGGATGATAATAAGGACACTTTGCATGGGATCTGGCCTGCGGGGGTTCGGGCGCGCGTCTTAAACGAAAGCACGGGCCGGGAAAAGGGCCGGGAAAAGAACCCGCAAAACCGCCCTAGGACGCGATGGCCGGCTGATTGCGGGCCTTGATCATCGCGACCGTGGTGTCGATCGCGTCCAGGTGATCGGTGCTGGATTTGTCCGGCGTGAAGACCTGGTTGAGGCTCAGCGCCGCGTGCCCCAGAAGGTGCATCGAGGCGTTGCGATCCACGCCCACCTCAAGCCTTTCGACCGCCGCCAGAACCCCGTCGCACCATTCCACCGCGTATTCGAAATCGGTATGGGCACAGCGCCGCGCGATGCTGCGGGCAATTTCCTTCAGCTTGGCCAGATCGACCTGGAATTTGGACACGCCGGGCAGGAAGTCCTGCACCAGCCGCCACAATATGCAGACCTGAAACGCATCGCGGCGGAGCTTTTCGATGGTCAGCGTTTCCCGCGCCGTCTTTAGCGCGGTGTCCAGCCGCTGATTGGTCTCCTCGATGCTGAGGCCGTCCTTGGCTTTCATCTTCAGTGAATTGGGCGGATCGAAAAGTTCGACATTGGACGACCGGCCGGAACCGGCGCGGCGGTCGGGGCCGACATATTCGGAGGTAATGACGAAGCCCTTGCGGCGTTCGATATGACCGACAATGCGCTGGCCCAGCAGCGCCGTCGAGAACGGGCGCAATACCAGATCGTCTGCGCCGGAGTTCAGCACGTCCTGCACCAGCGTCTTGGATTTTTCCCATGCGGTGACCATGACGACGATAAACGGGTTATAGCCGGCGCCGCCCTGCCGCAGATTTTGAATCATGCCGCACAATTCGGCTTCCACGCCCTGTATTTCGCAGAGCGCCAAATCCGGCGGGCGGCGTTTCATGGTGTCGCTCAGACCCTCGAAGGTCGCGACCGTTTCAATGCGCCGAAATCCGAGATGATACAGAAGCGAGCGCGTCGCGTTGCGGTTCGCGGCGACGGGATCGTACACAAGTGTTTCTGCAGTCTCGTAAGACAACCGCGACATTGGCAGGTTTTCCCGCTCTGCTTCCCCAGAACGGTAAGAATGACTGCGCGGCCGTTAAGGAACGGTGGCTTCAAGTGGTTAAGAATTTCCAGAAGAAGCCATGAAAATTGCTTGGAAATCTGCCGCCTTCAGGCTGGCCCCGCCGACCAGTCCGCCGCCGACATTCTCCAGCGCCAGGATTTCCTTGGCGTTCGCCGGCTTCATCGAGCCGCCGTAGAGAATACGCATGTCGCTGCCTTCGGAGCCGAAGCGCGACACCAATTCGCGGCGGATGTGGCCGTGGATCTGAACAATCTCGTCGGAGGTCGGCGTTTTGCCGGTTCCGATGGCCCAGATGGGTTCGTAAGCGATGCACGTCGTCGTCGCTTTGGCCCCGGGTGGCACGCTGCCGGAAAGCTGATGGCTGCAAACGTGAAAGGCTTTGCCGTCGGTGCGTTCGTCTTCGGTTTCACCGATGCAGATGATGGCCAGCAACCCGGCCCGCCACGCGGCCTGCGCCTTGGCGGCGACCATCGCGCTTGTTTCATGGTGATGTTGGCGGCGTTCGGAATGGCCGACGATGACCGCCGAGGCCCCCGCATCCTTCAACATCTCCGCGCTGACGTCGCCGGTAAAAGTGCCCGAGATTTCGGCGTGGCAATCCTGTCC
>DATCFN010000280.1:0-4147 GCA_036509475.1 Rhizomicrobium sp.
TTCAAGCGCATCGACACCTGCGCCGCCGAATTTGCGGCGATCACGCCTTATATGTATGCCACGTATGAAACGCCCGCCGGCAGCGGCAAAGCGGAATGCGAAGCCAAGCCGACGGACAAGAAGAAGATCATCATTCTGGGCGGCGGTCCCAACCGCATCGGCCAGGGAATCGAATTCGATTATTGCTGCTGCCACGCGGCCTTTTCGCTGTCGGCGCAGGGTTTCGAGACGATCATGGTCAACTGCAATCCGGAAACCGTCTCGACCGATTACGACACGTCCGACCGTCTCTATTTCGAACCGCTGACCGCCGAAGACGTTCTGGAGATTGTGCGCGTCGAGCAAACCAAAGGCACGCTGGCCGGCGTCATCGTCCAGTTCGGCGGCCAGACGCCGCTGAAGCTCGCCAATCTTCTGACTGAAGAAGGCGTTCCGATCCTCGGCACATCCGCCGACGCCATCGATCTTGCCGAGGACCGCAAACGATTTCAGGCTTTGCTGGGCGATCTGAAACTCAAACAGCCGCGCAATGCGACCGCGCTGACGCCCGACGAAACCATCGCGGCGGCGAAGTCGATAGGCTTTCCGATCATCCTGCGTCCGTCCTATGTGCTCGGCGGCCGCGGCATGGTGGTGGTGCCGGATGAAGCGTCCCTGAAAGCCGCGGTGCAATCGGGCGAGGTGTTCCGCATCTCCGGCGACAGCCCGGTACTGATCGACGGCTTCCTGCATCACGCCATCGAAGTCGATGTGGATGCGATCTGCGACCATGACGGCGACGTTTTCATTGCCGGCATCATGGAGCATATCGAGGAAGCGGGCGTTCATTCCGGCGACAGCGCCTGCGCGATCCCGCCTCATTCGCTTCCCGCCAAAACCATCGCGGAGATCGAGCGCCAGACCGTCGCCATGGCGCGCGCGCTGCAGGTTCGCGGGCTGATGAACGTGCAATACGCCGTGCAGGGTGACGATATCTACGTGCTGGAAGTCAATCCGCGCGCCAGCCGCACGGTGCCCTTCGTGGCGAAAGCCATCGGCCTGCCCGTCGCCGCTATCGCGGCGCGCGTCATGGCCGGCGAGAAGCTGGCGTCGTTCAACCTGAAGAAGCCGCATCCCGATCACATCGCCGTCAAGGAAGCGGTGATGCCGTTCAATCGCTTCCCCGGCGTGGACGTCGTTCTCGGACCGGAGATGCGTTCGACCGGCGAAGTCATGGGACTGGATACCAACTTCGGCCGCGCCTTCGCGAAGAGTCAGGTCGGCGCCGGATTGAAGCTGCCGCTGTCCGGCACGGTCTTCATTTCCGTGAAGGATGCGGACAAGGATCTAACACTGAAGCCGGCGCGCGAATTGCTGGAGATGGGTTTTGAACTTGTCGCCACGCGCGGCACCGCAAAATTCCTGCGCGACAACGGACTTGAAGTGAAAGTGGTCAACAAGGTTCTCGAAGGCCGCCCGCATATCGTGGACGCGATCAAGAACAGCGAAGTGCAACTCGTCTTCAACACGACCGAAGGCACGCAGGCGCTCGCGGATTCTTTTTCCATCCGGCGCACCGCGCTGCATCAGAAAGTTCCCTATTATACGACGATTGCGGGCGCAGCCGCCGCAACCCAGGCCATCGCAGCTTTGCGCACCGGCTCCCTTGAAGTTGCCCCCCTCCAGTCATACACTTCCTGACGTGATCGCCGTCAGGTTGGACTTAAAAGTCCAGGCGTAACAAGGATTTAAGGAACTTTAGCACGCTTCGTATTCGGCCTAGCCCGGCCGGACGGAGCGTTTTTGACACTGTCAGGACGAAGATTTCATGGAACGCATTCCGATGACCGCCGATGGCTACAAGGCCCTCGAGGAAGAAGTGAACCAGCTCAAGAATGTGGATCGCCACGAGATCATCAAGGCGATCGCGGAAGCGCGCGCCCATGGCGATCTGTCCGAAAACGCGGAATATCACGCCGCGAAAGAACGCCAGTCCTTCATCGAAGGGCGCGTCATCGAGCTGGAAGACTACATCGGCCGCGCCGAGGTCATCGACGTGTCGAAACTATCCGGCAGCACGGTCAAGTTCGGCGCCACCGTGACTCTGGTGGACGAAGACACCGATGCGAAGCGCAAATTTCAGATCGTCGGCGACCACGAAGCCGACGCGAAGAAGGGCCGCATCTCCATCTCCTCGCCCATCGCACGCGCGCTCATCAGCAAGAGCAAGGGCGATACGGTCGAAGTCGCGGCCCCCGGCGGCGCACGGTCGTATGAAATTCTGAAAGTCGAGTTCGTCTGAGGTTTTTCAGCAGCCTCATTCGCGCCGGGCGATCAACGCGCGCATTTCGGCGATTTCGGTGAACCGGCCGTCCGGTGAAAGCTTGGCGAGTTCGGCGCGCAGATCCGTTTCAAACGCGCCGATGCGATCACCCAGCTTCTGCGGCGCGCTGGTAGAGAGCGAAAACGCCAAGCCCACGACGTCGTCGGCCGTTATCTCGCGCTTGATCACGACGCCGACCGTTTCGAGGTGGCGAAAGGCCGTGTCCAGCAGAATGGAATCGTGCCTGCGGGTTTCCAGCGCCGCCCGCGCCTGGATATGCGGTTCCTGCGCGCGGCCATATTTGTTGCCCACCTCATGCACCGTGAACCGCCAGCGATTTTCCACGGTGGGCGAATGAACGTCATCGAACAACGCAATCGCGCCGCCCGGCGCGATCAGCCCGTCGAGGATTTTCAGTGTCGCCTCACGGTCCATCCAGTGGAACGAGCGGCCCATCGTCACCAGATTGAAGGGACCGATGCCGGCCGGCAGGTCAAACGAACTTCCTTGCCGCAGTTCAACATGCACATCGGCGGCCTTCGCTTCTTCCTTCGCCGCCGCCAGCATGTCCGGCTCCGGATCGACACCCAAAACCTTCATGCCTGCCTGTGCGAACGGAACAGCGAGAAGACCAGGGCCACAACCCAGATCCAGCACCACATCGCCCGCGTTCAGCCTGGTCCGCTCCACCACCCGGCGGATCAGCAGCGGCGGATAGCCGAGCCTGTAGCGCGCGTAATACGGCACGGTGGTCTGGAAGCGGCGCGGATCATAGGTTTCGGAGGTTTCTGGCGGCATCGTGGATCGCGTTTGGTTTTGGGCTGCACCTCTTTATACTAATAGACGAAGAACCCGGCGGGAATCATGGCCACCATCGCGCTAGTCGATGACGACAAAAACATCTTGAGTTCCGTCAGCATGCTGTTGGAGCAGGAAGGCTATACCGTCCGCACATTCTCGGACGGCGCGGCCGCGCTGACCGGCCTTTCCGCGCAGCCGCCGGACCTCGCCATTCTCGACATCAAGATGCCGCGCATGGACGGGTTGGAGTTGCTGCGACGCCTGCGCCAGGGCGGCGACCTGCCGGTGATTTTCCTCACTTCGAAAGACGAGGAGATCGACGAACTGATGGGGCTGAATGCCGGCGCGGACGACTACATCCGCAAACCGTTCTCGCAGCGATTACTGCTGGAACGGGTGAAGGCGGTGCTTCGCCGCAACGAAGGCGTCAAAATGCCGTCGGCGAATGGCGAGCCGAAAAAGGAAGCGCTGGTGCGCGGCAAGCTGGCGCTCGATCCGCAGCGCCACGAATGCACCTGGGAAGGAAAAGCGGTTCGCCTCACGGTGACCGAATTTCTCATCCTGCAATGCCTCGCCCAACGGCCCGGTTTCGTGAAAAGCCGGGACAATCTCATGGACGCGGCCTATGACGATCAGGTCTATGTGGACGACCGTACCATCGACAGCCATATCAAGCGGCTGCGCAAGAAATTCAAAGTGGTCGACGATGATTTCGACGCCATCGAAACGCTGTACGGCGTCGGTTATCGCTATCGCGAAGCCTGACGGCGCGCGCGCGTGAACACGCAACGCCGCAGTCCGCGCTTTTCCGCGCTCACCTGGCGCATCATCTTCTTCAACACCGTCGCGCTCGTCATCCTGATCGGCGGTGTGCTTCTGGTGCAGACCAGCGGGCGCAGCCTGATCGACGAACGCGTCAGCGGCATTCGCCAGCAGGCGCAAATCGTCGCCAGCACCTTGGCGGAATACGCCACCGACGAAGACAGCCGCACGGTGAAAGACGACGACGCGGAATCGCTGCTGCGCCAGTTGATCGCGCCCACG
>DATCFN010000281.1:0-6838 GCA_036509475.1 Rhizomicrobium sp.
CACGCCGAGCCAGCCGCCGATGGCGCCCGCGCCGACAATGGCGATGCGCGCGCTCACGCCGTGCCTTTGACCAGCGCCACCAGCCGCGCCAGATGTTCGGGCGGTGTCGGCTGCATCACGCCATGGCCGAGGTTGAAGATAAAGGGTTTGTCCTTCATCGCCGCCACGATGGCGCGGGCTTCGCGGTCCATCGCTTCGCCGCCGTTCAGCAGCAGGATGGGATCCAGATTGCCCTGTACCGCGACGTCTTTTGGCATCAACGCGGATGCGGTGGTGAGATCGGTCATGTGATCGACACCGACGGCGTCAACACCGGTCAACGCGGCATAGGCGGCGAGATGCGATCCGGCGGCGCGCGGAAAACCGATAATCGGAATTTGCGGATGCTTCGCCTTGAGTGCCGCGACGATGCGTTTCGTCGGTTCGATCACCGCCGTGCCGAACAGCGGTGCCGGCACCGCGCCGGCCCAGCTGTCGAACAGTTGTAGCGCTTCAGCGCCGGCGTCGATCTGCGCCATGAGATAGGAAATCGTCGCGGTGACGATGCGGTCGAGCAGGGCCGCGAAAAGCTGCGGTTCGCGCCACGCCATGGCGCGCGTGTGTTCGTAATCGGTCTTGCCGCGGCCTTCGATCATGTAGGTGGCGACCGTCCACGGCGCGCCTGCGAACCCGATCAGAGTTACGTCCGGCGGCAGCGCGGCGCGAACGGCCTTGATCGTCTGCATGACGGGCGACAGGGTTTCGGCCAGCCGCGCCTCGCTCAACTGCGCCAGCCCCGCCGCATCGCGGATCGGCGTCAAGCGCGGGCCTTCATTCTCGACGAACGCCACGCTTTGTCCCAGCGAATGCGGCACCAGAAGGATGTCGGCGAACAGGATCGCGCCATCCATGCCGAAGCGGCGCACCGGCTGCAGCGTCACTTCGGTGGCCAGTTCGGGATTGAGGCAGAAGGCGATGAAGTCCTTCGCTTGGGCGCGTAGCGCGCGATATTCCGGCAGGTAGCGACCCGCCTGGCGCATCAGCCACACCGGCGGCCGCGCCGTCGCCTGTCCGTGCAGGTTTTGCAGCAGCGGCTTCATGGCCATTTCGCCATCGGCGGCATGGAGGACAGGATGGTTTCGATATTCCCGCCCGTCTTTAATCCGAACGTCGTGCCGCGATCGTAGAGCAGGTTGAACTCCACATAGCGGCCGCGCCATTTCGCCTGCTGTGCGCTTTCCGCTTCGCTCCAAGGCTCCTGCATGTGGCGGCGGACGAGCGCGGGATAGATTTCGCGGAAGGTCGCGCCGACGCTTTGCGTGAAGGCGAAATTCTTTTCCCAGTCGCCATCCAGATGATCGTAGAAAATGCCGCCGACACCGCGATGTTCGTTACGATGCGGCAGAAAGAAATACTCCTGCGCCCATTGGGAATATTTCGGATAGAAGTCCGCATCGCTGTGGTCACAGGCGGCTTTGAGCGCGGCATGGAAATCGCGCGCATCGGCGTGATCCGGGACGCGCTGCGCATCCACCGTGGGGTTCAAATCCGCGCCGCCGCCGAACCAGCTTTGCGTCGTCATCAACATGCGCGTGTTCATGTGAACGGCGGGGATGCGCGGGTTCTTCATATGCGCGATCAGGCTGATGCTCGTCGCCCAATAACGTGGGTCTTCACCAGCGCCTTTGATCTGTTTGGCGAAGTCGGCGGAAAAAACGCCGTCCGAGGTCGAAGTGTGGACGCCCACTTTCTCGAAAAGCCGTCCGCGCATCATGCCCATGACTCCGCCGCCCTGGTCCTTGCCCTCGGCGGATTTGGCTTTGAACCATGGCGTGCGCTCGAATTTTCCCGGTGCGCCGGGATAGAGCGCGTCCGGCGCTTCATGCTCCAGCGCCTCGAATGTCTCGACAATGGAATCGCGCAGGGATTCGAACCAGCCTCGCGCGCGCGCCTTGCGGGTTTCGGTGTCGGTCATGGGAAAATGCGTGGAGGGCGCCGCGTCACGCGGCGGTTGCCACGCGCGCCAGCGCGCAATGCGACCAGATTTCCGACAGCGCGGAAACCAGGCGGTCGATGTCGGCGTCGCTGTGCAGCGGCGAGGGCGTGAAGCGCAGACGCTCCGTGCCGCGCGCCACCGTCGGATAGTTGATCGGCTGGACATAGATGCCGTGATTGTCGAGCAGCCAGTCGCTGATCATTTTGCATTTCTTGGCATCGCCGACCATCACCGGAATGATGTGGCTGGGATTGTCGATCATCGGAATGCCGATGGCCTTCAGGCGCGCGCGCGTTTTGGACACGCGGTCGCGTTGTGCCTGCCGTTCCACATCGCTGGTTTTCAGATGCTGGATCGACACGATGGCGCCCGCGGCCACGGATGGCGGCAGCGCCGTGGTGAAGATGAAACCCGAGGCATAGGAGCGGATGAAATCGCACAGCGCCGCGCTGCCCGCGATGTAACCGCCGACGACACCATACGCTTTCGCCAAGGTGCCTTCGATCAGGGTGAGGCGATGCATCAGCCCTTCGCGTTCGGCGATGCCGCCGCCGCGCGGGCCGTAGAGGCCCACCGCATGAACTTCGTCGAGATAGGTCATCGCGCCATATTTGTCGGCGACGTCGCAGATCTTTGCGATGGGGGCTATGTCGCCATCCATCGAATAAAGCGATTCAAACGCGACGATCTTCGGGCGCGACGGATCAATCTTCGCCAACTTAGCGTCCAGATCTTCCGGATCGTTGTGCTTGAACTGGATGCATTCGGCTCTGGAGTGGCGGATGCCTTCGATCATCGAGGCGTGATTGTGCGTGTCCGACAGCACCACACAGTTGGGCAGCTTCGACGCGAGTGTGCCGAGCGCCGCCCAGTTGGAAACGTAACCGGAGGTGAACAGCAACGCCGCTTCCTTGCCATGCAGATCGGCGAGTTCGGCTTCCAGTTCGACGTGATAGCGGTTGGTGCCCGCGATGTTGCGCGTGCCGCCCGCGCCCGCGCCGCATTTGTCGAGCGCTTCGTGCATGGCGGCGAGAACGTCTTTGTGCTGGCCCATGCCGAGATAATCGTTGGAGCACCACACCGTCACATCGTGGCGGTTGTCGCCGTGACGGCGCGTGGCGGCGGGAAACTGTCCGGCGTGACGTTCGAGATTGGCGAAAACGCGATAGCGGCCTTCGTTGCGCAAGGCATCGAGTTGCTCGCTGAAAAAAGCTTCGTAATCCACGCCGGTCCCTCGAACTTGAAACGCCAGTCTTTGCTTGGACTTATACGTCCATATTGGTCAGCGGCTCCGCCTTCGCAATATGCCGCGATGGGGGAGCCTCAGGCCGATTTTTGTGTGACCTGTCTGACGGCAAAAAAACGAAGACATTTCAGCTACTTAGTAGTTGCGAACGGATCGCAAAAACTACGCGCGACGGTTTGTCCGAAGTGGTTTGCCTTTGCGCCGGTTTTTGCCAACGTCGCGGTGGTGGTTCGAGGGCGATTTGGCGTGAGCAAAAAGAAAAGCGATTCCGATCTGGGCATGGGCCGTCCCATCGCGCGGCGCGATTTTTTGCAAGGCGCGGCTATCGGCGTCGCGATGACAGGATTGTCGCCGGAACTCGCCACCGCCGCGACGGCCGAAGCCGAAGTGCAGAACGCCGCCGGCTATTACCCGCCGACGCGGTTGGGCATGCGTGGGAGCCATCCCGGCTCGTTCGAGGCGGCGCATGAACTGCGCGATGGTGATTTCTGGAATTCCGCGAAAGGATTGGAAGACACCGGTGAGGTGTTCGATCTGGTTGTTGTCGGCGGCGGCATCAGCGGGTTGTCGGCGGCGCATTTCTATCGCGCGGCGCGGCCGAACGCGAAAATCCTCATCATCGAAAACCACGACGATTTCGGCGGCCACGCCAAGCGCAACGAATTTCATGTCGGCGGCCGAACGCATCTGCTGAACGGCGGTACGCTGGAGATCGACAGCCCCTATCCCTACAGCGCGGTGGCAAGTGGCGTGTTGAAGTCGCTGGGCATCCGCCCGTCCGAACTGGCGAAGGCGTGCGACGATCACACGATCTACGCGGGCCTGAAGCAGGGCGTTTTCTTCGATCGCGAGACGTTCGGCGTGGACAAGCTTGTTACGCTCGATGCCGGCGAAGAAGGCAAAGCGGATCCGCAGGTCTGGGCCGAATTTGCGGCACGCGCGCCGCTTTCGCCGGCCGCGCGGCTTGGCCTGCTCAAGATCGAAACCGGCAGGGACGACTATTACCCCGGCCTGACCTCGGACCAGAAGAAGGACAGACTGTGGCGCCTGTCCTACAAGGATTATCTGCTGCATATCGTGAAAGCCGATCCGGGCGTGATCGCGTATTATCAGCATCGCACGGACGGCTTGTGGGGGTGCGGCATCGACGCGGTGTCGGCGCTGGATTGCTGGGGCGTTGGCTTCCCCGGCTTTCAGGGATTGAAGCTCGCGCCCGGCGGCACCAATCGCATGGGCTTCACACCGCGCGGCTATTCCACGCCGCCCAATGGTTCGGAATCGTTTCATTTTCCGGACGGCAACGCTTCCATCGCGCGCGCTCTGGTGCGTTCGCTGATCCCCGGCGTGATGCCGGGCAGCACCGCCGAAGACATCGTGATCGCGAAGGCGGATTACGGCCGGCTGGACCACGCCGGCAATGCTGTGCGCATCCGGCTCAACAATGTCGTCGTGCGCGCGCGCAACACACCGAAAGGCGTGGAAGTCGCCTACACAAAAAGCAGCGGCGGCGGGAAGGTGTTCAAGATCGTGGCGACGCATTGCGTGCTCGCCAACTGGAACATGATCATTCCCTATCTTGTGCCGGAATTGCCCGCGGCACAGAAGACGGCGCTGTATGCGCTCATCAAGACGCCGCTGGTCTATACCAGCGTGGCGCTCAAGAACTGGACGGCGTTCAAGACGCTCGGCATCCACAATGTCTATGCGCCGGGCGGCTATCACTCGTCGTTCCAGTTGAACAATCCGGTGAATATAGGCGCCTATAAAAGTGCGCGCGATCCCGATCAGCCCATCCTCATCCGCATGACACGCACGCCGGCGTCGCCCGGCCTTCCCGAACGCGAACAGCACAAAGCCGGGCGTTACGAATTGCTGTCCACGCCGTTCGAAACCTTCGAACGCGAAATCCGCGCGCAGCTTGGACGTACATTGTCGGCGGGTAGTTTCGATCCGGCGCGCGACATTGAAGGCATCGCGGTCAATCGCTGGCCGCACGGCTACGCGCCGGAATACAACGCGCTCTGCGACATCGGCTTCGACGCCGACCACACGCCGAACCTGATCGCGCGCAAGAAATTCGGTCGCATTGCGATTGCCAACGCCGATTCCGGCATGGGCGCCTATACGGATGTCGCGATGAACCAGGCGTACAGGGCGGTCGGGGAGTTGCTTTCATAGTTTCCTCCCCCGTTTTACGGGGGAGGTGCCGAGTGTAACGAGGCGGAGGGGGGTGTGTGGAGATGCGAAAGCACATCACGGCTGCCGTCACCCCTACCGTCAAGCGCTTCGCGCTTGCCACCTCTCCCGTAAAACGGGGGAGGAAAATTAGGCGCGGTTCACCACGAAACGTTTCGGCCGGAAGAACACGATCCCGATCAACAACCCGCCGATGCCGACGACCTTGGTCACCGTGTCGAAGGTCAGCACGGCATAGACGCCGAGCACGATCAGCGAAATGCCGCTGAGCGCCGGATAGACGCACAGCATGAGCCAGCGCCAGACCGATTGCCGCCACGCGCCGCGAAACACGACCATCGCGACCAGCCCGGCCAATCCATAGTAGTAAGCCACCAACACGCCCACCGCCTGCACACCGTCCTGGATGATGGCGGCGATGGTCGGCATCAGGCTTGATCCCCAGAGCAGCGCCAGTCCCATCGCGATCAGCACCAGCATCGCGCGCACCGGCGTCTGGGTGCGAGCGTCCACCACGCCGAAAGGGCGCGGCAGCGCGCCGTCGCGGCCCATCGCGAACAGGGTGCGCGAGAATTGCAGCATGGTGGTTTCCAGCGTGGCGACGCTGGAGAGGATGACTGCGCAAGACGCCAGCAAGCCCCCGATGCGCCCCAATCCCGACGATACCGCTATCTTGTAGATGATGTTGGCGTTGAAGCCCTGTGCATCCTTGATGCTGAACAAAAACAGTGCCGCGAACACGAACCCGACATAATAAAGAATGGTGACGATGATG
Source organism: Rhizomicrobium sp. (assembly GCA_036509475.1). Classification (GTDB taxonomy): domain Bacteria; phylum Pseudomonadota; class Alphaproteobacteria; order Micropepsales; family Micropepsaceae; genus Rhizomicrobium. The sequence goes on from DATCFN010000281.1 coordinate 6,193, forward strand.
CTGACGAAGCCGCCATTGCCTGCGGTTTCATGGCCATTGGCCGTTTCTTCCGCCAGGTTCGCGGTCACGTCCCAGCCCCAATAGAAAAACACCACGACCAGCGCCGTCGTCGCGAAGCTGGCGCGGGTGTAGCCGAAGCCGAACCACGACAGATGAAACGGATTGACCGATCCGAATTTCGCCGCGTGGATGAACGCCATTGCGGCAATGGCGGTTAGGATCAGCAATTCGATGGTCGTCATCACCATCTGCACCCGGCTGGTGACTTCGATGCCGACGATCAGCACGGTGGCGATGACGAGAAACCATACGCTGGCGACGGCGGCGCTCAGCACCACATTGCTGGCCAGCGCCGGATTGATGAAATCGAGCGTCGAGGTCGCCAGCGGCAGGCTGCCCGTCACCATGAAAATCATCGACGCGACCAGCAGCGCCCAGCCGGAGAAGAAGCCCCAGAACTTTCCGAACTCCACCGTCGTCCATTGATAGGCCGCGCCGGCCGATACGTTGCGCTTGTTCAGCGCCTTGTAGGCGATGGCGATGCCCAGCATCGGTACGGCGAAGATGATAAGCGCGCCGGGCGAAAGCTTGCCGGCGACGCCCAGCAACACGGCGGTGGTGACGGCGATGGTGTAGCCGGGCGCGC